>CBDURI010000004.1:0-29748 GCA_965369435.1 uncultured bacterium | reverse complement strand
GTGGCTTTGTGCGGTTTCGCAAACAAATTTCTAGGGGTTAAGCGATCCGAAGGGATGCCCTCCGGTCGCTGGCCCGAGCCGAACCGCCCTCTGCACGAAGTTACCCACAGGCCGTCCACAGGTTCGGCAGCGGCGTCGCCCCGGTTTGGCGAGCGCGGAAGTCCGCAGGAAAATCTGTCCTGATTTCAGGAGTTTGAGCGGCAAAATCTACGTGCGCCGTGAAGTTCGGACGGTCGAAATAGGAGGCCTTGCCGGCGGTTTTCCACACGCTTCGAAGGCTAGCGGGCGGCCTCGACAGCGGACAGGAGATCCTCGGTGCGGGCATTCATTTTCCGCTCTTCCCGAGTGCTGCCGTGATCATAGCCGAGGAGGTGCAGGAGCCCGTGAGCCAACAAAAAGGTCACCTCGTCGATAATTGGGCGATCGTGTTCGGCTGCCTGGCGGGTCGCGGTGGGCAAAGAGATCACCACGTCACCTAGCAATCCTGACTCGAGCCGCGGGCCGGGGCCCTCGTTCATCGGGAAGGCGAGGACGTCCGTCGCCTTGTTCTTCTTGCGGTACCGACGGTTGAGGGCCCGAATCGTCGCATCGTCGCAGAGCAGGATCGACAGCTCGGCCTCGTCGAGACCCAAGGACCCGAGCATCGCGTCGGCGCGCCACGACAGCTCCCCGTGACGAACCGAACGGCGTTTCAAACCACGCGAGCGAAGCCACACCGGCATCGCGTGGCTACTGGCTCCCCCGCCCGATTCGGTCAAGTCGGGCCTGGGGGTGCCCCGAGCAAGGCGGTTGCTATGCTCCGCTGGTGTTCGAAAAAGTACTGATCTTGCGCCGTGGAGAGGCCGCGACCCGCGTAGCGCGTACATGCCGACGAATGGGCGTGGAATCGATTGTGGTCGCCCCCAAAGACATGCCGGCGAGCCGTCACATCGAAGCTGCGGATCGGCGCATCGAGGTCGACTTCGAAGAAGCGAGCGCGATTCCCCCTGGCCAGCTCCCCGGGATTCTCGAGCAGGCCGGTGCGGACGCAGCCCACCTTGGCTATCAGGGCCAGCCCGAGATGTTCGAGCTCGCGAGTGCTGCTGAAAAGGCCGACGTAGCAGTGGTCGGAACCGACCTCGACGTGCTCGGCGCCCTCACCGACCAGACTACCATCGGGGCCGCCGCGGAACGCTCCCACGTGCGAACGGTCCACGATGCGGAAGATACGACACGGCCACGCGAGATCGGCGTCCTCGTGGTTGCCGACTCCCATGGCGCAACCACCGCCATCGCGGAATGCGACCGCAGCCTTTCGACAGCGGAGCATACCCTGATCCACGAAACGCCCTCGCCCGAGTTGCTCTTCCGCTCTGATGGCGAGGCGTTTCGGATGGCACTGTTCGAGAGCGCCCGACGCCTCGCCGCCGAGCTTCGCTACGCTGGGCTTCTCGAAGTGAAGTTCCACATCGACCCGTCGGGCCTGTTCTGGGTGTCCGACGTGAAGATCGGCTTGCCACGGCACCACACGCTCATCGAGATGGTCACGGGAGTGGACTTGGTCGCGCTGCAACTTCGAATCGCATCGGGCGAGCCGATCCCCGAAGAGCTGGAAACCATCGAGCCTCAAGGGCACGCACTCGACGTGTCCATCCTCGCGCTCGATCAACACGACGCGGTCGTTTCCTCCTATTCGGTGGCGCCTGCGCCTCAGGGCCGCTTTCGGGCGACCTCATCGGCGACGGTCGGCCTGCCGCTCCCGGCCGACGACCGGCCTTTGATCGCCAAGCTAACCGCCCACGCGCCCATCCGGCACCGAGCGCTCCTGTCGATGGATCGCATGTTGGCCGAGATGCGCGTCGAGCCCTTCTCGACCAACGTCCAGGCGCTGCGGCGAATCCTCAGCGACCATGCGTTCCGCGCGGGCCAATACGACAACGAATCCGTCTCGCGATTCGCCACCGCCTGACCCCGACTGTCCGTCGAGTTGCCTCAGTGTCTAGAACGTGGACTTGCCCGCGTAGACGGCGCCGTCACCAAGCTGCTCTTCGATGCGAAGGAGCTGGTTGTACTTCGCAACTCGCTCTGAGCGCGAGGCGGAGCCGGTCTTGATTTGGCCAACGCCCGTCGCAACCGCTAGGTCCGCGATGAACGTGTCCTCGGTTTCGCCGCTCCGGTGCGAGATGATCGAGGCGTATCCGTGCCGAGCCCCGAGCCGGATGGTGTTTAGCGTTTCGGTGACGGTGCCAATCTGATTGACCTTGATCAGGATCGCGTTGGCGATGCCTCGATCGATGCCGACCTGAAGCCGCTCGGTGTTGGTCACAAAGAGGTCGTCTCCGACGAGCTGGACTTTGCTGCCGAGGGCGTCGGTCTGGACCTTCCATCCGTCCCAGTCGTTCTCGTCCATACCGTCCTCGATGCTGACGATCGGGTACTTGCTGCAGTAGTCGGCGTAGATCTTCACGAGGCCCGCAGCGTCGACTGGCTTGCTGTCGAACGTGTAGACGCCTTGCTTCTTGTCGTAGAACTCGCTGGCCGCGCAATCGAGGGCGATCGAGACCTGCTCGCCAGGGCGATAGCCCGCAGCCTCGATGGCGCGCGCCACGAACACCAGCGCTTCCTCGTTGGTGGAGAGTTGCGGCGCAAAGCCGCCCTCGTCGCCTACGCCCGTGGTGTGGCCCGCTTCCTTGAGGAGCTTCTTGAGGTTGTGGAACGTCTCGACGCCCGCGCGAAGCGCCTCCGCGAACGTGTCAAAGCCGTGAGGAACGACCATGAACTCTTGAATCTCGAGGCCGCTGTCGGCATGAGCGCCCCCGTTGATGATGTTCATCAGCGGGGTGGGCAGGACGTGCGCCTGCGCGCCTCCGAGGTAGCGCCACAGCGGAAGGCCGACGGCATCGGCACCAGCCCGCGCAACGGCCATCGAGACACCGAGGATCGCGTTGGCGCCGAGCTTGGCTTTGGTCGGCGTGCCGTCGTAGTCCAACATGGCCTGATCGACCCCGAACTGATCGAGCGCCTCCAGGCCGACCACCTGGGGCGCGAGCTCGTTCACCACGTTTTCGACGGCTTTCAAGACCCCCTTGCCCAGATACCGGCTGGCGTCTCCGTCCCGGAGCTCGTGTGCTTCGTGCTCACCGGTCGAGGCGCCGGACGGAACGGCAGCTCGGCCTGTCGCACCCCCCATCAATTCGATGTCGACTTCAATCGTGGGGTTGCCTCGGGAGTCCAGTATCTCTCTCGCGCCTACTGCGATGATCTCGGTCATGGTTTCGCCTCGCGCAGCCCTTAGCGGTTGTCTAGGGGCGGTGCAAGGATGTCGATGCTAGGCTCGGCCGCTATGCGTGCTTCCCTGTTCATTCCCTGGTTCCGTCTCGAGCCCTGGGACATCCCCCTTCCGTTTTCGATCCCCGTCCTGGGCGACACGTTATCGATTCAGCCGTTCGGCGTTCTGGTCGCGACGGGCGTGCTGCTCGGCGCGTGGGTGGCCGGTCGCTTCGCACAACGCAACGGCCTCGATACCGTCGCAACCGGCGACCTAGTGACCTACGCGGTCGTGACCGGTTTCCTCTTCGGCTACTTCTTGAACGGCCTCTTCTACGAGCGCGAAACGTTGATGGAAGTCCTGCGCAATCCCTCCATGTTCTTCTCGACATGGCTTGGGCTCTCGTCGTACGGCGGCTTCTTTGGCGGCATCCTCGGCTGCTTCATCTGGCGCTACCGCAGGAAGATGCCGCTGCTCCCCTACGCCAATGCGGTTTGCTTCGGTTTGCCATTTGGTTGGTTCTTCGGGCGCTTGGGCTGCTTTTCCGTCCACGACCACGCCGGCAAAGTCACCGACTTCGCGCTGGCCGTGGCCGACTATCGATTCGGCGCCCCGCCCTTTCAGCCGCGCCACGACCTCGGCCTTTACGAAGTGCTCTACTCGGCTTTGATCATCGGGCTGTTCATCTGGCTCGAGCATCGAAGGCGCCGTCCAGTTGGGTTCTACTGCGTCCTCCTTCCGCTGGTGTACGCGCCGGTTCGATTCTTCCTGGACTTCCTCCGAGCCACGCCGCTCGAAGGAGGCGATGTCCGATACGCTGGGCTGACGCCGGCGCAGTGGTCGTCGATCGCCATGGTGGCCTTCGGCCTTGCGGTCTGGCAGTTCGCGGTCAAGCCGGGCATGACCGAGGGCGAGCCTAAGAAGGCCAACGCCTAAACCGCTTCGGCTACTTGAGAGACACGACTGTCACCTGCGGTCCGCCCTCGTCTCGAGTCGCCTGGCGGAACCCCTCGACATAGGCCGCGTCCCGCGCGAGGTGCTCGTGGATCGCGACGCGAAGCGCGCCGCTGCCCACCCCGTGAACGATGAACACACTGGACTCGGCGGCGCCGTACATCCGATCGAGGAACGCCTCGGCCAGCGCCACCGCGTCATCCGCGCGAAGCCCGCGAACATCGAGCGAGTTGTCGCTGGTTCGCAGTACGCGCTGCGGCCTCGACTGCGCGACGGGAGCGGCACTCGATTCTCGGACCGGCGCAATGGAGACTTCCTTGAGTGCGCGCAGGTCGGTCACATCGACCCATAGCTTCATCATGCCCGCTGAGACGCGAACCTTGCCGCGCGCGGGCCCTTCGATCACGTCGGCCGGGCTTCGTAGCCGCTCGACCCAGACACGATCGCCGACTCGAACGGCGGTGGGGTCGAGCGCTGAAGTCTCCACCGGCTCGGGCTCCAACGACAGTCGATGGGCATCGAGCTCGCCGAGGAGCTCGGCTCCCTCGCGCAGCGCGCTGGACGCGGCCGCTACCGACTCGGCTTCGGAACGCTGCCGAAGCTCCTTCTTGGCGTGATCGAGCCGGGCGTGAAGCTCCCTGACCTGGTCGACTAACTTCTGGGACTCCCTCCCGAGCCCTTTGGCCTCGCGTGCCTTGAGCTCCTGACCGCGCAGGTCGAGCTTTGCTCGCTCTTCGTTGATTCTAGTTCGATCCTCTTCGAGCGCGGACTGTTCATCGAGCGCCGCCTTGGTCGCTGCCTCGAGTTTCGCCACCAAAGTTTCGAAGTTGCGCGAATGCTCGGGCAGCGCACTGCGTGCCTGATCGATGACTTCCGCGGGGATCCCGTAGCGGCGCGCGACCTCGAGCGCGTTCGAGCCGCCAGGCACGCCCATCGTCATCCGGAAAGTGGGCGACATGGTGTCGAAGTCGAATCCGACGGACGCGTTGTGCATCTCTTCGCGTTCCGCCGCGAGTGCCTTCAACGCTTCATAGTGGGTGGTGACAGCCACTGCTGACCCGCGCTCCACCAGGGTCTTCACGATCGCGCACGCCAGAGCGGCGCCGGCTTCCGGATCGGTGGCACCCGCAAGCTCATCGAGCAACACCAGCACGCGCTCGCCCGCCTGCTCGAGCACGCCTCGGAGCGTCACCAGGTGTGCGGAGAACGTCGATAGGCTCCGGGCGAGGCTCTGCTCATCGCCCACCGCTGCAAGCACGGGCGAGAAGAACCCACAGGCGCTCCCTTCGTCGACCGGAACGGCCAGACCTGCTCGCGTCATGAGGGCCGCCAGGCCGAGCATCTTGAGGGCGACGGTCTTGCCGCCCGCGTTCGGCCCTGAGATCACGAGCGCCTCTCCCCCCGAGAGCTCGATATCGTTGGGCACCACCTCGACTCCGGCCAACACCAACGATGGATGGCGAGCCCCGCGCAGCGTGATGCGTGGCTCCTGGCACAGCTCGACGAACTGGGCGCCCAGATCAACGGCAAGCTGTGCGCTAGCGCCGCGCAAGTCCGCGTGGTCGAGTGCCTCGGCGGCGGCACGGAGTTGCGGCACGTACTGGCGCACCAACTCCGATAGAGCAGCTAGGATTCGCCGCTCCTCTCGCTCGAGCTCGCCCTGGGCCATCTTGAGACGGTTGCCGCGCTCGACGAGCTCTCGCGGCTCGACGAAGATCGTCGCACCGCTGGCGCTCGATCCGTGCACGATGCCGTGAAAGCGCTCGTGAGCGTCCGTGCGAACGGGAAGGACGTAGCGTCCTTCCCGAGTCGTATAGAACGAATCCTGCAAGATCGCCCTTCGCTTCTGAATCAAGTCTTCGAGCCTCCGCACGATGCGCCCACGAAGGTTGCCGATCTCCTCACGCAGCCGCGCAAGCTCGGCGCTTGCGGAATCGAGGATCGTGCCGTCATCCCCGATCGACATCCCGACCTCTGCCGCGAGGCCGTCGAGCGTGGGGTCGATGGCGCACGCACGATGCAGATACGGAACGCTATCTTTGCGCTGGGCGAGAAACCGCCGAAGCGCGGCCGCCGCCCGCAACGTCACGCGGATGTCCTTCAACGCGCTTGCGTCGAGCACGCCCTCCCGTTCGAGGTGCTGCAGCGACGACGCGATTTCGCAGATACCATCGAGCGGCAGCGGATCGTTCCGGTCGAGCAGCGTCCGGGCTTCTCTGGCCTCCGCAAGCATCCGCTCGGTCTCCTCGAACGACTCGGCGAGGTGCAAAGAGAGGCCCTGGCCAAGCGGACCCTGACAGCGATCCGCGACCGCCTGCTCCACCTGGTCCCACTCGAGATCGGCTAACGTCTTGCGTTCAGCGTCGCTCACTGAGCCCACTCGGGAACCTTGAGGTCCGAGGATCGGGTAGGCTTGTTGGGCTTGCGCTTGGGAGCCTCGGCCTTGCGGGGCTTTCGCTGCGGCTTCTTGGGGGCGTGGAGCTCGATCAAGACGGTTTCCTCTTGGGTCGGGGTGATCGCGGTGCGGCCCCTGCGTTTACCAAGCTTGGCGCGAATCACCAGCGTCGACCCTCGCTCGGTTTCGAGCGTGCACGGGGTCGTGGCGCAGCCCACCACCCCGTCGTCGAGAATGATTCGGGCCCCGGATGGATCGGTCGCCACGTGGACGTTGACCAGCGTGAGCTCTGCCTCGACATCACCGAGAACGGGCTCGTCGATCTCGACCACAGGCCCCGTCTCCGCAGGGGCAGGGCTGGCCTCTGCTTCGCTCCCGGGCCCCGACACAGGTCCGAGAGCCACCCACACTAGCGCAGCAACTGCACCAACGGCCGTCGCCGCCCAAACCCAGCGCGACGTCTTTCGGCGTGGCACCGGTGCAAGGTAGCTCAGAGACGGCGGGCCAAATGCGGAAGGAGGGGTCTTCACCGTCGCCCGGCTCAGGCGCCCGTCGAGGGCACATTCGATCGCCTCGGCCAGCTCCTCGGTGTCCTGGTATCGGTCGTCAGGATCCTTGGCGAGCGCCTTGCGGATCACCAGCTCGAGCTCCCGGCTCACTTTGGCCTGCGGATTCATCTCGGCGATCGGCGGCAGCTCCGCGAACAAGTGTTGGGTAAGCACCCCCATGAAGGTATCCCCTTCAAACGGGACGCGACCGGCGTGGCACTCGTAAAGGATGATGCCGAGCGCATACACGTCGACGCGGTGGTCTAGTTCTTTTCCGGCCGCCTGTTCGGGTGACATGTATTCCGGCGTGCCGAAGATCATTCCCGTCTTGGTCAGCTTGCGCCCCGGCGCGCCGTCGGTTTCGATGTCACTCATCTTGGCGATGCCGAAGTCGACGATCTTGACGAAATCGTCGACGCCCTCGCGCTTGGTGAGGAAGATATTTTCCGGCTTGATGTCGCGGTGAACAATCCCTTTGGCGTGAGTTGCCGATAGCGCGCGGCAGCACTGAAGCACGATGCCGCACACTCGATCGGAGTCGACCGTCACCTCTCTGCCGAGAACGTTCGCGAGGTCTTCCCCGTCGAGGAACTCCATGACGAAGTAGCTCGCGCCGCGCGTGGTCTCACCGAAATCCGAAATGTCGACGATGTTTTCGTGGCCGATCCTCGACGCGCTCTTCGCTTCTTGGCGAAAGCGCGCAACAACCTCGGGACGCCGTGACAGGTCATCGCGAAGGACCTTAATCGCCACCCGCTTGTCGATATCGCGATGGAGGCCTTCGTAGACCAACCCCATGCCGCCCTCGCCGATTCGGCTCTTCACCACATAGCGGCCGGCCAGCACCATGCCGACGAGCGGATCGTCCGGATTGAGCGGACTGACGCTCATCTGCGACGTCGTCACGAGACGCGTGGCGTCGACGGGGCAGAATACCTCTCCCGCACCGTAGTCACTTCTGCAGGCAGGACATACCTTCATGACGGTGAATTCCCGATTATCTCCCCAAATTCACGGTAGCATTGCGATTGTTAGAGGGTCAACGATGGGGCCAATCTCACAAGGCCTCGTTGCCAACGCAAAGCAGCTTTGATAGGCGCACGCAGTGGGCTCTACGGTACGATTGCTCGATGATACGCTGATCGACCAGATCGCAGCGGGCGAGGTGATCGAGCGGCCCGCCAATCTGGTCAAAGAGCTCCTCGAGAACGCGATCGACGCGGGGGCGACCGCGATTACCGTGTCAGTGGAAGACGGGGGCCGGGGTTTGGTGCGTGTGAGCGACGACGGAATCGGCATGTCGCCCGAGGATGCTGCCCTGTGCATCGAACGACACGCCACCAGCAAGATCGCTGCGTTCGACGATCTCGCGCGTGTTGCGACGCTCGGGTTTCGCGGAGAGGCCCTCCCCTCGATCGGGTCGGTCTCGAAGATGACCATCACCACTCGGCCGAAGGCAGACCTGGAGGGCACGCGGGTCATCGTGGAGGGGGGCGAGGTGCGGGAGATATCGCCCGCGGGATGCCCCCCTGGGACGACGGTCGAGGTCCATGACTTGTTTTACAACGTACCGGCGCGAAAGAAGTTTCTTCGGGCCCGTCAGACCGAAACTTCTAGAATTTTCGAGGTTTGTCAGCGCGTTGCGTTGAGTCGTCCGGGCCTACGATTGCTCGTCGCATCCGATGGGCGCACGGCTCGGCAGTACCTGCCGGCGGCCAACCTCGCCGAGCGCGCGTACCAGGTGTTTGGCGACGTGGCGCTTCAGGAGATCCACACCGAGCGCGAGGGCGTGGGCCTCGATGCGGTCTTGGCGCCGATCGAGCTCGCACGCCCGGGCGCGCGGCACCTCTTTTTGTTCGTCAACGGGCGTCCGATCGTCGATCGGGGCCTCGCTCGCGCGATCGCCTTCGCCTACGGGGATCGATTGCCCCCGGGGCACTACCCTCGAGGGGTGGTTTCGCTGCGTCTTCCGCCCGAAGACGTCGACGTCAACGCCCATCCACAAAAGACGGAGGTGCGGTTTAAACAGACCGCCCAACTCGTGGATCTCGTGACTCGGATGCTTGCCGCGCGGCTTCCGGCCCTACCCACGGGCGACGCCTATTGGGAGGCGCGCATTGGCACCCACGCAAGCGCGGGTCCGGCTTCGAAGGGAGCAAGCACGGTTGCCCAGACCGCTGCGCCGTATGAGGCGCGCAACCCAAACGGCCTCCGTTTCGTCGCTCAGGTCCGCGATCGCGTCCTGATCTGCGAGGGCGACGATCAGATCCTGGTGCTGGACCGCGAACGGGCCGATGCGCTCGTCCGCTACGATGCGCTTCGCGAAGCGGCGACCACCGGGTCGGTCCGTCGTCACAATCTCCTGTTCCCCGATCGGTTCGAGATTGCGCCATCCGCGGAAGCCGCGCTCGAACGACATGAAACACTGCTGCGTGACCTCGGCTTCGATTGGTCTGCGCTCGGCGAGGGCACTTATGCCGTGCGAGCCATCCCTGCGCTCCTCGCGGACGCTCGCGCAACCCAACTCTTCGAAGCCGCGCTTGCCAGTCTCGAAGGCCACGGCGAAGATCGGACGGACGCCATGCTTCGGGCGCTCGCAAACCGCGCCGCCAAGCCCAATGGCGACCCGCTCGACGACGCGGCTGCAGAGCGCATCGTGGTCGGTGTCTGGCCACGCCGCGACGCCCACCGATCCTGTGTGATCGGGCGCGTTCAGGTGTCATTAGGAAGCGGAGAGGGGTTCGATGACTGACGCGCTCCAGCCGCTTCTAGTCATCGCGGGACCCACCGCCTGCAGCAAGACCGCTGCCGCCATCGAAGTAGCGCACCACTTCGATGGTGAGCTCGTCGGCGCCGACAGCGTGCAAGTCTACCGGGGGTTCGACATCGGATCTGCCAAGCCGACGTTGCGCGAGCTCGGAGGCCTGACGCACCACCTCCTCGATGTCCTCGATCCCGACCAGGAAGTGGACGCGGTCGCCTATGCCAACCTGGCAGACGCCGCGATTCGCGACATTCGTGACCGCGGGCGTCTTCCGATCGTCGTCGGCGGCACGGGTCTTTGGATCCGAGCGCTCGTCCGTGGGCTCGTCGACGTCCCGCCGGTGGACCCCGAGGTCCGTCGACACCTCGAGAAGACCGCAGCCTCGGAGGGCGCGCCCGCGCTGCATGCCAGGCTGGCCCAGGTCGATCCAATCTCTGCCGACGCCGTTCATCCGAACGACACGCTGCGGATCGTGCGCGCGCTCGAGGTTTACGAACAGACCGGCCGTCCCCTCGGCGCGCTCCGCGCCGAGCATGCGCTCGGAGCGCCTCGATATCGCGCCATGCTCATCGTCCTCGACATGGATCGGGAGCAGCATGGCGCCGTGATCGAGCGCCGCGCAAAGCAGATGCTCGACGCCGGCTGGGTCGACGAGGTGCGCTCGCTCCGCGCACGATGGGGTGACGATATCCGCCCATTTGGAAGTGTCGGGTATCGCGACGTCCTCGCACACGTTCGCGACGAGGTGCCCCTCGAGGAAACCCTGCGCCGAGTCCGAAAGTCGACCCGCGTGTACGCGCGCCGGCAGCGAACCTGGTTCAAGAGCGAGCCCGGTGTAAGCTGGCGGTGCGAAAGCGCCGAGCTCCGCGAGCCAGACGGGCTCGACCGCATCGCCAAGGACCTGGGGCTGTGAACTTCTTCGGACATTCGGTCGTAGCAAGCTGGCGGGACAATCGAGCCCGGCACCTGCTGGGCAGCATGCTGCCGGACTTCGAGACGATGGTGCGGGTCCCTTTAACCGAGGTTCGCGACCCGGACATTCAGCGCGGGATCGATCTGCACCACCGAACGGACAAAGCATTCCATCGAGCACCCACTTTTCTCGCTTTGTGCGCGCACGCCCTCGATCAGCTCGCTGGTGCCGGCGTTCGGCGCGGGACCGCCCGCGCGGTCGGCCACGTCGGAAGCGAGATGTTTCTCGACGGCTGGCTGGCTCGCGAGCCATCTCACGTTGACGACTACCTCGCCGCGCTCGACCTCGAAGTGGACGATCTCCTTGGGTGGCAAGACGACGGCCACGCCTTCTCGAAACTGCACACGAGGCTGACGCTATGGGGCGCGCCACGCGACTATGCCGAGCCGTCGTTCGTGCTGCAGAGGCTCACCGACGCCCTTCGTCTCCGTCCCGCTTTGGCCGTGCTCGAAGACGAATCGGCTCGAGTTGCGGAGTTCATGCCCTCCCTTCAGCAGATGGTCGAACGCACTGCCCCGGAACTACTCCACGAGGTTCAGGACGCGCTAGGCTCCGAGAACTGAGATGCTCGACGCAACGGGAAAACGCAGCGCCAGCGGCGAGAAGCGGCGGCGCTACCTGAGGTGGGGCCGGATCGCAGTGACAGTGGCCGCCGTCGGCTATCTCGCGAGCCGTGTTGAACCAAGCGACGTTCTGCACGCTTTTCAAAGACTCTCTTTGGGAGCGGCGCTCACCGCGATCGCGGTCGTCACATTCGGGCTCCTGTGCGGAATGGTTCGATGGCGCCTTCTGCTCGGCGCGTATGGAGCCATCGATATTCCTCGCTGGCCGCGAATCGCCCACCTTTATTTGGTCGGACACTTCTACAACACGTATGCGCCGGGCGGAGTCGGTGGCGACATCATTCGGGGCGTCGCCGGCCGGAAGGCCTTTGGCGATCTCGACTGGGCAAGCGCGACGAGCGGTGTGGCGGTCGTCTTCATCGAGCGGGTCATCGGTGTCTCGGCCTTACTCGTCCTCGCGACGGGCGCATACCTGATGTGGCCGATCCCCGGAATCGGGAACTTCGGCCCATGGGCGGCCCTAGGTCTCGCCACGGCAGCAGGTGCGCTGATCGGGATCGCTATCGCGCCTAGGTTGGCGCCGCTTCTTCCGGAGAAGCTCGGCAAGCCTCTTCGCGCGCTCCCGCACCTTCGTTCCATCGGACCTTTCCTGGCCGCCTTCCTGCTGTCGCTCATCATCCATTCGATCAACATCGTCGCGGGTCACGTGATCATGCACTCGCTGGAGCCCTCGGTGACCTTGACGCAGTCCGCTGTCGTGATGCCGCTGATCGGCGCGTCTGCGTTCTTCCCGTTCACAGTCGGTGGTGCGGGCGTTCGAGAGGCCGCGTTCGCAGCGCTCTACGGGACTGTCGGCGTCCCCGAAGCCAGCGCCTACGCGGCCTCACTCAGCTTCTGGGGCACCCAACTGCTCACCGCGGGAGTCGGCGGTGTGGTCAACCTACTCGTGCCGCTCTCGGGACCGAAAAGTGACTGAGGAGAAGCTTCTCGGCCTCCCGGTCCGATCGCGCCGAATGACCGGCGCCGCAGCGGGCGCCCTATTCGCCTTCTACGTGTGGACGATGTGCCGGAGCCTGTCGATGTACGACAGCCCCGAGCTCGCGCTCGTCGCCGAGCAGCTCGGTCTCGGCCATCCATTCGGCCAGCCCCTGCACACCCTGATTGGGGGTCTGCTCGCTCGCATCCCGGGCATCGATCCCCTGGTCGCACTGAACGCGTTCTCCGCGCTCGCCGGGGCGCTGACCGTCATCCCGGCAACCAGCTTTGCGGAGACCTTGGTGCGGCCGGGTCCCAACTGCCCGGCCGGCGACGTACGATTCGTCGCGCCCACCGTCGCGATTGCCGGCATGCACCCCGCCCTGTGGGAACCCGCGACCCGCATCGAAGTGTATGCTCTGGCGGTCTTCTTCGCCCTGTGGGGCGCTGCCCGCTTCGCCAGCGCCGTTCTCGACGAAGACCCACGCTCGCGCCCCTATCTCGCGACGGGCCTCAGCTTGGGGCTCGCTGCGAGCGCGAACCCCGTGTGCGCCTTCGGCGTTGCGTTTGCGATCACCCCACGGCTCCTGACGGCCATGGCGCGCCGCGAGATTCCCCGACGCGCGCTCGGCCTGGTGATCGCCGGGGGGCTGATCGGCCTGACGACCTATCTGTACGTCTTTGCTGTGGCCGGACGGGAGGACGTCGTCGTGTGGGGCGCACCCACCGACGCGGCTTCGCTCAAGCACTACTTCACCGGTGCGGATTTCAGATCCAAAGGCGTCGCGTCGTGGTCGGAATGGTGGGGCCACGTGCGGGAGCTGTTCGAGTGGTCGCTCTACAATGGGCTGACCGCCATGCTCCTCGCAGGGTTCGCGGGCTACGCGATCTACGCCCGCAAGCGCGGCCTGGGCCGCTTCTTCTTCATCGCCCCCTTGATCTTTTTCGTCTCGTTCATTGCCCGCAACGGCACCTTCGCCGTGGACGTCCTGGACTATGCCGGATATCTCGCGATTCCTACCTGGATCGCGGCCTCCGGCGTCGGCCTTTTCGTCGCCTACCTCGCACAACGCAGGCGCTCCCTGGCAGTCCCCGCACTGGCTGCGATCGTGCTTCTCGTCATGGTCGCCCCGCCCGCCCCGTACGAACGCACCCGGAACCGCGACACATTCACTTGGGACATCGCCCACGAGGCGCTTCGGGCCGCGCCACCGGACGCGATCGTCATCGTCCAGGCCGATCATTGGATCGGACCGCTCTGGTACCTGCAAGAGCAGCGGGGACTCCGACCGGACGTGACCCTGCTCGCCTACGGTCTCGCCTCCTCGGGTTGGTTCTGGCGGCATCTCTACCGGCGTCATCCGGACCTCGATCCCCTGCCGCTCCAGGGTCCTGGCGGACGCGACGGAAGAGTGCGCCGGTTCCTCGCGTCCAACTCGACCCGCCCGGTACAGATCGAACGCGCAGGCCTCGCCAATCGGCTCGGTTTGCCGACCTGCCCGAGCGAGTGGCTCTTGGATGTCCGCGCGGGCTGCGGTGATGCCGCCCAAGAGCCTGCTCTCACCCGATACGCGAGCGCGGCGTTGGCGGAACTCGAGGACGGCTCTCCCGGAACCAGCGGTTTGATCGCGCGTGTGACACTCGACCGCGGCCACGATCTGTACTCCCAGGGGTTTCCGCGTGCCGCCATCGCAAGCTTGCTGTCCGGTGTGCCGCAGGTCGAGGGCCTCGGGCAGGTGGACCTGTCGTCCGTGCCCCTTCGAATCCGGCCGTCTGTGCGACCCGCCCCGGCCTACGAGCCGCGCGTCGCCCTGGGGGACGCAGCGCGCAACCTCCATTACGCATCCACGATTGCAGACGCGACCGGCGCGATCCCACTTGCGGCTTACTTCGCTAGCTGGTCGGAGGTCATGGGGCCGGTTCAGCCAAAGTTTACGGCCTTGCCGGCCTCTCCTGCTAACCTCTGACCGATGCGAAACGACAGTCACGGCGACGGCTCCTTTCGCGCCGACCAACTCGCGCGTTGCGGTCCTGACTGCGTCTTCGAAGCTGGCGTGTTGATCTTTCACCCCGAGAACATCGAGCTCGGCCGGAACGTGTACGTTGGACACAACGCCATCCTCAAGGGCTACCACCACAACACGATGCGAATCGGAGACGAGACGTGGATCGGTCAGCAGGCGTTCCTGCATAGCGCGGGCGGCATCGACATCGGCGCCCACGTCGGAATCGGGCCCAGCGTTCGGATCATTACTTCGTTTCACGGCGAGGCCGGTCGGGACGTCCCGATCCTCAGCTCGCCCGTCGAGTTCGCCCCGGTCGTGATTGAAGACGATTGCGACATCGGTGTCGGCGCGATTGTGCTTCCCGGGGTGCGTATCGGCCGGGGCGCACAGATCGGCGCCGGAGCGGTCGTCACCGAAGACGTGCCGCCCTACTCGGTGGCAGTCGGCGTGCCCGCCAAGGTGACGAGGCAGCGGCCCGAATGACCGGTCCCGACCTGAGCGTCGTCATCTTTGCGTTCAACGAAGAAGCCAACATTGCACCGGTGCTGACCGAGCTTCGAGAATGGCTCTGCGCCCACGAGCCGACGGCTGAAATCGTCTTCGTCGACGATGGATCCGCGGACGGTACATCCGACGAGGCTGCAAGAGCACTGGCCGGGACGCCACATCAGTTGTTGCGCCACGAGACGAACCGCGGCATTGGCGCTGCCCTCAAGACCGGCGTGCGCGCGGCCCAAGGGGCATGGGTCACGTTCCTTCCGGCAGACGGTCAGATCGCCCCGGACGCAATCGGAACGCTTCGCGACGCGGCCACCCGTGAGCGCGCCGAGGTGGTGTTCAGCGTGTACGACCATCGGGACGACGGCCTACATCGCAAAGTACTGTCCGCGGGCGTTCGTGGGCTGATCCGGTTGATACACGGCGTCCGCATGCAGAGCGACGGCCCCTACCTCTTCCGTCGCTCGCACTTCGATGCGGACCAACTCGTCCCCGATACGTTCTTCCTGAATTTCGAGTTTCCTATACGCATTCTGGGCGCAGAGGTTCCGGCAACGGTGGTGACCATCGAGTGCCGGCCGCGCCGGTCCGGGCAATCCAAGTCGACCGGCCTCAAGCGAATCTACGGGGTCGCGCAGGACCTTTTCGAGCTCCGTATTCGACGCGCCCAGGAGTCGCAGCGACGGCACACCTAGCCGTCGAGCCCGGGTGCACCCTTCAAACGGTCTCGTAGTGTGGACCTCGGAATGCCCAACGCGCGCGCCGCAGCGGACATGTTGCCGCCGTATTGCTCGAGCGTCTCCCGGAGCGAATCGGCGGATGGCGGAAACATCGAGGGCTCCGAAATGCGCTGAAGGGAGCGCTCGACGGCTGCCGGGTCGATCACGGCGCCATCGCAGTCGACCGCGGCAAGCTCGAGCACATTTCGGAGCTCTCGGACGTTGCCCGGCCAAGCGTACGCTCGCAGGCGCTCGACCGACTGCGGCTCGAGGCGACGCTCGCCGACCGCAGGCTCCATTTGGCGAAGGAAATGCTCCGCCAGGAAGGCGACGTCGTCGGGACGAAGCCGTAGGGGCGGCACGTCGACGACGAGGCGATGGATTCGATAGTAGAGGTCGGGACGGAAACGTCCCTCCTGTACCAACGTCCGCAGGTCTTGGTGGGTGGCGCACACCAATCGAACGTCGACCCGGCGCGAGGTGTCGCTGCCCACGCGACGGACCTGCCAACTCTCCAACACCCGAAGGAGCCGTGTTTGAAGATCTGGGGGCAGCTCCGCGACTTCATCGAGGAAGAGGGTCCCGCCGTGGGCCTGCTCGAATGCCCCGCGATGGGTTCGAACCGCGCCGGTAAAGGCGCCGCGCTCGTGTCCGAACAGCTCGCTCTCGATGAGGTCCCGCGGGAGCCCACCGCCGTTGAGGGGCACGAACGGACCGTCTCTGCGTCGCCCTCGTTCGTGCAGTGCGCGCGCGACGTGCTCCTTGCCCACACCTGTTTCTCCTCGAATCAAGACGGGCCAGGGCAAGCTCGCCAAGCGATCGACCTCGGCCATCACCGAAAGCATGGCGCTCGATTCGATGACGACCTCCGATCCAGGTTTGCCGCCCCGACCGACGACACGGAACTCGGTCCTCCCGACGCGCACCACAGCCCCCGGGCGGAGCTCGTGCCGGCGAACGCGAAGACCGTCCACCCACGTACCGTTGGTGCTACCGAGATCGCGAATCGACACGCCCCGGGGCGACGGCTCGAGGCGACAGTGATACTGGCTCACCGCTCGGTCCGATAGCGCAATCCCGTTGTCGGCCGCACCACCCACCGAGACCGGCGCCGCCCCCACGTGAAACGCCCGCGCCCCCAGACCGTGACCGCCCACGAGCGAAAGCATTCGTGGCTCACCACCGCGCCGGCGAAGTGGCTCGGTGCCCCCAGGTTCGGGCGAGGCCGGCTCGGCCTTGAGCCGCGCCACCGAATAGCCCGCCCCGACCCCGACACGTTCGCCGATCGGCATGATGGAGCGCGCCCCAAGCCCCGGACCCTTGGCTAAGTCGTAGACGTAGACCGTGCCGCCGTGTGGCTGAAAAAGCAGCGCCCGCGACGGGACCGCCGCCGCATGAACGACGATGTCACAATCGGGATGCGAGCCGACCTCGACCGCGGTGGACCCGAGAGGAAATGTGCGGATGAGCCGCCCGGAGCGGCACAGACCAAGCGTATCGCTAGGAGGCATGACATGGATATCGACCGTTCACGCTGGCGGTTGCGTCGAAGGCCCCGGTCCCTAAGCTCCTGGCGACGTGTCCGAACCACTCCGTGAAACCGCACTCACCGACGAGCACCGGGCGCTTGGCGCGCGGCTCGTTCCCTTTGCCGGCTGGCTCATGCCCGTCCAATACAAAGGCATCAAAAACGAACACGAAGCGGTGCGCACACGCGCCGGGCTCTTCGACGTGTCGCACATGGGTGAGATTCTCGTCGAAGGCCCGAAAGCCATCGCGGAGGTCGACCGCCTCGTCACCAACGACGTGTCGAGGCTCGCCACGGGCAAGGCCCTCTATACCGTGTGCTGCAACGAGCAAGGTCACATCCTCGACGACCTCATCGTGTACCGGCTGCAAGACGAGAAGGTCCTGGTCGTCTGCAACGCATCCAACCGCGACAAGATCGTCGCCCACTTCGCGAAGAACCTGAGCCTTGGCACACCCTGGAACGACGTATCGGACGCATGGGCGCTCCTCGCTCTACAGGGTCCGAACGCCATCGGGGTCATGGAAAGCCTGGACGCGCCGCAGAGCTTGCTCGAGCTTCCGAACTTCCATGTCACCCGAGCCACCGTCGCGGGGGTCGACCTCTGGGCCGCGCGAACCGGTTACACGGGCGAGGATGGCTTCGAGCTCTTCTGTGCGAGCGAGGACGCCGTGACGCTGTGGAGGGCATTGCTCGAAGCCGGCCAGCCGCACGGGCTGCAACCCGTCGGCCTCGGGGCACGGGACACTCTGCGGCTGGAGGCCCGGTTGATGCTCTACGGCAACGACATCACGGAGGCGACCCACCCGCTCGAGGCAGGCCTCGGCTGGGTGGTGAAGCTCGACGGCGCTGACTTCATCGGCCGGGACGCGCTGCGGGCGGTAAAGACCGCGGGGCTCGATCGGAAGCTGGTCGGATTCGAGATGACCGGACGCGGAATCGCACGCCATGGCTACCCGATCGTGGCGAACGGGGACCCCGTGGGGCAGGTCACCAGCGGGTCCCCAGGGCCGACGGTTGGACGGAACATTGGTCTCGGCTATGTGCCCCTGGCCCTCGGCAAAGCAGGGACCACTTTGGGCATCGAGATCCGTGGCAAGGTGGTCGACGCCGTGGTAGTGAGGACCCCGTTTTACAAGAGGTGACAATGGCGACGTACCCAAGGGACCTGCAGTACACGCGAGAACACGAATGGGCGCGCATCGAAGATGACGTCATCCGCGTCGGAATTACTGCGTATGCCGTCGAACAGCTTGGCGATGTGACATTGGTCGACATGCCGGCGCCTGGGGAAGACGTCCAGGCGCACGAGCGCTTTGGCGACATCGAGTCGGTCAAGACCGTGAGCGAGCTGTTCGCACCGGTGAGCGGCGAAGTCGTGGATGTCAACGCAGACCTCGAGTCGAGCCCGGAGCTGGTGAACGAAGGCCCGTACAAGGAGGGCTGGCTGGTCACCATCCGCCCTTCCGACCAGGCAGAGCTCGACACGCTAATGGATGCAGCAAAGTATGAGGAGTACCTCGGAACGCTCGACGGCTGAGCCAGCGGTGCGATCGTGAGATACCTGCCGCACACCGACACGGAGATCCGCGCCATGCTCGCGCGCGTTGGGGTCGCGCACATCGACGACCTGTTCGAAGCGATTCCCTCATCGCATCTGCTCGACGAACCCCTTGACCTCGAGCCAGCGCTGGACGAACCGCGGCTCATGCAGCACCTCACCGCGCTCTCGAATGCGAGCCCGGGGGCCCACATGCTGTCCTTCCTCGGCGGAGGCATGTACCGGCACCACGTGCCGCCGGCGGTCGACCAACTGCTGCTGCGAAGCGAATTCTATACCGCGTACACTCCTTACCAGGCGGAGCTCTCGCAAGGGACGCTGCAGGCGACTTTCGAATTTCAAACGATCGTCTGCGAGATCCTCGGCACCGACGTGGCCAACGCGTCCATGTACGACGGCGCAAGTGCAACAGCCGAAGCGGTCCTCATGGCGCGACGAGCCAAGCGGCGCACCCATGTCGTGGTCAGCGAGGGGCTCCATCCGGAGTACATCGAGACCATTCGTACCTACTTGCAGGGCCTCGATACGGAATCGGCCGTCGATCTGGCACCCCTCGGCGCCGATGGCCGGACCAACTGGGAAGCAGCCACGGGGGCGCTCACCGACCAGACCGCTGCGCTGGTCGTCGGGTATCCCAACTTCTTTGGCTGCGTTGAGGACCTCGATGCCGCGCGGTCCGTCGCCGACACGGTGGGTGCGCTCCTGGTGACCGCGACCGCCGAACCCTATGCCCTCTCCGTCCTGCGGGCGCCCGGAGCGGCTGGCGCAGATATCTGCGTGGGCGAGGGGCAGGCGCTGGCGGTACCACCTCAGTACGGCGGCCCCGGTGTCGGCTTGTTTGGCGCATCGCAGGCCCTCGTCCGGCAAATGCCGGGCCGACTCGTCGGGCGCACCGTCGACTCCGACGGCCAGCCTGGATACGTCCTCACCTTATCGACCCGCGAACAGCACATCCGCCGCGAGAAGGCCACCTCGAACATCTGCACGAACCACGGCCTGATCGCCCTTGCCATGGGCATGCGTACGGCCATGCTGGGACGCCAAGGGTTCCAGCAAGCGGGACAACGCTGTGTCAATGCGGCCCACTATCTCCGCACCGGCATCGAAAAGCTTGAAGCCTTCGAGATTCCATACGGGGCGCCCGTATTCAACGAGTTCGTGGTGCGAAGCCAAGGCCCGAAGGCCAGCGTAGTTCTTGCCCGCTTGCTCGAACGCGGCATCATCGGCGGCGTCGACCTCGGTCGCTTTCGAGACGAGTGGCGCCAGGATCTCCTGCTCGCCACCACCGAGCTCCACAGCCGAGAAGACCTCGACCACCTACTGGACGCCCTCGCTGGTTAAGCCACCGCGACCAGCGCCCCGTCCGATCGCACGGCAGCCAACTCGCGCGCACTGCAAAGATCCGGCGTGCATGCACGAAAGCGCCAAATGCCTACATGTCGACATTGCCTTAACCGCATGATTTTACTGTTGTTTTGTACTTAATCCTTGACTACCATGCCCTCCAAACCCAACCCTTAATTCAGCTTGCGTGGACCCAAAACGCGATGGAGACTCGCCCCGCTTCGAGAGATTTGATGCGGATGCATGGGGAACTCCGGAGGCTGCAACATGACTGAACAGCGACGAACATCCTTCATCAACCACCTCGCTCCCGAGGAGGCCGATCCGATGGCGTGGGCCGACATCTGCCGCGACGAGACGTGGCAGGGCCGCTGGGTTGCACTCGACGGCTGCGCTTACAACGAAGCCGGTGAAGCCACCGCGGGTCTCGTCGTGGACTATGACGACAACCTCGCAGAACTCTGTGCTCGCCTCAGCGCGGAGCGGCGCAAGAGCTGCTCGGTCGTGTTCTGCCCGCCCGCTGAGTCGGCCGCCTAATCGGAAGCACCGCCGCTGGTGTCGTCTTCCACGTCCCAGGGGTGCTCCTTGTCGTCGAGCGAGATCGGCTCATCTGCCCCGGTGCATCGGTCCGGCTCGCCTCTGCGGAGCTTGACCGCGTTCCACGGCCCACCGCCCGATAGGTCCTCGTCCATGCCCCATTCGCCCTTGACGTAGGTGTCGCCGTCCTCACCGATCTCGATTCGGAAGTAACCCCGGCCTCGCCGAATCTGAGGCTTGCCCGACACCAGCTCTCGGCGGTCTTCCCACTGGAAGACCAATAGATCGCCGTCGACGTCCCCCTGGATTCGCCCGGCTCGCTCGTGTTTGACGTAGTCGCCGATCACCTGCTTGCCGCTCTGACAAAGGTGCATGTTGCCGTATTGAGGCGACTGCCAGACCCCGTAGAAGGTCGCTCCCTCGGGCAACGGACCGGGTTTTGGCTTCTGAGCACCCCCGCAGCCGAGGATGACCCCAAGCAACAGAGCCAGTGCTATCTGCTTTGCCTTCATGCGTGCCCCCCGCTCCCACGATAAACGACCCTTGGGCGAAAGCGTAATTTCGGCGCCCTAGCGTATGCGGGGGATGGAAATCGCGTGGTAGAGGACCGCCGGCCCCTCCGAGAGCAAGAACGCCAAATCTCGAAGGCCCTCGAAGACCGAGCCATCGAGCCAAAGCTGGGCCGCAGGCGGTGGAGGCTCGAGGCGATAGCTGGCGACCATCATAGGGCGCAGCCGTTCGCGGAGCCGAGGCGGGGCATCGATGTTCGCCTTGAGACACTCGAGCGCGGTGTCCATGCCGCCAAGCTTGTCGACCAGACCAAGACGGTGCGCATCGGCAGCAAGCCAAACCCGGCCACGGGCTAGCGGTTCGATGTCTTCCACCGGTCGCCCTCGCCCATCGGCGACCAGCGCCACGAAGGAGTCGTAGAACGCGTCGAGCTCGCGATTCATGAGGGCACGCTCGGCATCCGTGAGTGGGCGGTGAGGCGAGAAGAGGTCGGCGTGAGGGCCCGTCCGCAAGACCTCGGTTCGGATTCCGACTCGATCGAGGAGCTGGGAGGCCATCAGGCGGGCAGACACGACGCCGATCGAGCCTGTGATGCCGAGGGGCTGAGCAACGATGGCGTTTGCATGGGCGGCGACGTAGTACCCGCCACTGGCAGCAACCTCACCGAAGTAGGCCACGACGGGTTTCTTCTCTTTGACGCGGACGACCTCCCGGTGGATCAGGTCGGACGCCTCCGCTGAACCGCCCGGCGAGTCGACCCATAGCAACACACCAAGCGCCCGGCGGTCGCGGCGCGCGTGGCGAAGAGCCGCCACGATCGACGCGCGTCGGCCCGATGGTGCGCCGGACTCCGAGATCGCGCCTTTGATCGCCACGACCGCGATGTACGGCCGGCGTCGCAACGGACGAAAGAGCTTGGCTTCCTTGAAATCGAGGTAGCGGTCGGCCTCGATGATCTTCTTTTGGTCGACACCGAGCTTGTCGGGCAGCTCGTCCTCGTACGCGAGCGCGTCGGCGAGGCGCGCATCGATCGCTTGCTGGCCGCGAAACACGCCCACTTCGAAAAGCGCGCGCGTCTGCTCCGGTGTGGTACCGATGCGTTGAGAGAGCGCGTCGAGCAGTGCGGCGGTGTGTCCGTCGATCAGCGCCTGAACTTGCTCGCGTTGCTGCTCGCTCATCGAGTCGCGGCTCAGTCGCTCGGCGGCGGTCTTGTATTCCTTGCGAGCGAAGGGCTCGACCTCGACACCGATGCGATCGAGGAGCGGCTTGACGTAGTGGGACTCCGCCGAAAGGCCGAGGAGCGTGACCGTGGCCTGCGGTGCGACATAGATGCGTTCAGCAGCGGAGGCGACGTAAAGCTCCCGGTGTCCGCCACCTCGAGGCAGATGCACCGCCGTGGACTTGCCCTCGTCCCGGAGGCGGAGGATCTGCTCGCGGAGCCCGACGCAGACCGACCATCCCGCTTGAAGGGGCGGCAGGACGAACGCGACTCCGTCGATACGAGAATCGCTGATCGCATAGTCAGCAAGGCGGCGAACGGCGGCCAGGGACGAGGTGCGCCGCAGCGAGCCGGCATCGAGCAGCCGCCGGAGCCAGGGCAGTGGCTGACGGGCCTCTACGAGGCGCGGCTTGAGCCGTACGACGATCCATCGACCCTTGGGCCGCGACAGCCAACGGGCGATCGCCCAGACCGGGAGGAGCGGCACACACAGCAGATTCCGGACGAGGCGGAGGACTAAGCGAAGCATCGTTTTTGTCTATAGTGCCGGCCTGTTATGCTGGAAGTGGTGGGGCCGGAAATCTTTACCGGCGACTGGCGCTCTGCTAGGAACTCATAGCACTGAAGAAGGCGAAGGAGCACGGCTCAAAACATGGCAAGCCCCCAGATGGTGATGTACGAGGAGGAGTTTGCCCAGGTCCAGGCCGTGACCAACCGGCTGGTCCAGGATGCGAACGCGCGCGTGGTGTTCGTCATCGACAAGAACGGACAGCTCATCAGCGCATCGGGCGACACGGGAGATATCGATACGACTTCCCTTGCCTCCCTCACAGCGGGTACCATCGCGGCGACGGGAGGCATCGCGCAGCTGCTGCGGGAGCAGGAGTTCGCGACGCAATACCACGAGGGGGTTCGACAGAACGTTCACATTCAGGTGGTCAGCGGGCGCGTGATTCTCGTCGTCATCTTCGACAATCGGACGAGCCTCGGGTTGGTTCGGTTGCGCGTGAAGCGAGCCACTGAGCACCTGACCCGAATTTTCGAGATGGTGATGGCTAAAGCGCAGGACCCGTTTCGAAATTCGCCGTTCTCAGAAATAACCGATGACGACATCGACAACTTGTTCAATGATTGACTAGGAGAGGCCTGGGGGGATGTCCTTCATCAACTACTTATCGCGCGAGATCAACTGCAAGATCGTCTACTACGGTCCAGGCTTGTGCGGCAAAACGACCAACCTGCAACACATCTACAATCGCACCAACCCGGATGCGAAAGGCAAGATGATCTCGCTCGCTACCGAAACCGAGCGAACGCTGTTCTTCGATTTCCTCCCGCTCGAGATCGGTGAGATTCGCGGCTTCAAGACGCGCTTCCACCTCTACACGGTCCCCGGCCAGGTGTTCTATGACGCCAGCCGTAAGTTGATCCTGAAAGGGGTCGATGGCGTCGTCTTCGTGGCGGATTCGCAAATGCTTCGTGCCGAGGCCAACTCCGAGTCGATGGACAACCTCCGCACCAACCTCGCGGAACAGGGCTACAACCTCGACACCATCCCGTACGTCATCCAGTACAACAAGCGGGACATGCCCAACATCTCCCCCGTCGAAGAGCTCCGCCAAATGCTGAACACGGGCAACGTCCCCGAGTACGGCGCCGTAGCCACAACCGGCGAAGGCGTCTTCGAAACACTCAAATCAATCGCCAAGCTAGTCCTGACCGAGCTGAAGCGCGGCGCGGCCCGCTAACCACGGGGCGGCCCCCTCCTCTACACGATGAGGTTGAGGATCTTGTTGGGGACCCATATGGTTTTGCGGACGGTCTTGCCGTCTAGGTGGGTGCCTAGGGCTTCTTGGGCGGCGGCTACGGCTTGGGCCTCGGTGGCATTTTTCGTGAGCGTGATTCGGGCCCTGACCTTGCCGTTGATCTGAACGGGGACTTCGACCTCGTCTTCCTCGCACAGGGCGGGGTCGTAGGTCGGCCAGGGTGCCGCTTGGATGCTGGGCGCATGGCCGAGCATCTCCCAGACTTCCTCGCCGAGGTGGGGGGCGAAGGGGTGGACGAGCCTGGCAAGGACCCCGAGGACTTCGGTCGGCACCTGCTCGAGCTTCATCAACTCGTTGGTGAGGACCATCATCGCGCTGATGGCGGTGTTGAAACGCATCGCCTCGATGTCCTCGGTGACCTTCCGAGTGGTCTGATGCTGCAAGCGCGTGAGCGCATCGTCCGGGCTGGCGCTCGCATCCGCGCGCAGCGTCACCGCGAACACGCGGTCGAGGAAACGGCGGACGCCGGAGATCGAGCTCGTGTTCCAGGGCTTCGTCGCTTCGAGCGGGCCCATGAACATCTCGTAGATGCGCATCGAGTCGGCGCCGAACTCGGCGACGACGTCGTCGGGGTTCACGACGTTTCCCCGCGACTTGCTCATCTTTTGCCCACCCTCTCCGAGGATCATCCCTTGGTGAACGAGCTTCTTGAAAGGCTCTTTGGTGGGGACAGCGCCTTCATCGTAGAGGACCTTGTGCCAGAAGCGGGCGTAGAGAAGGTGCAGGACGGCATGCTCGGCGCCGCCCACGTAGAGGTCGACGGGAAGCCACTGTGCAGCCAGATCGGGGGAACAGAGCGCATGCGTGTTGTCCGGATCGATAAATCGAAGGTAGTACCAGCAAGAGCCCGCCCACTGAGGCATCGTGTTCGTCTCGCGCGCGAACCACTGGCCGTCCTTCTGGAAGAAACGCCAGTCCTCGGCTCTCGCGAGCACCCCCGCCGGATCGCTACCCGGCTTGTAGTCCTCCAGCTCGGGGAGTCGAAGCGGAAGCTCGCTCTCCCCGACCGCAATCGGCTCATCGTATCGAATGGTGTAGTCCGCACCTGCACGCGGATCGCCCTCCGTGTCGACCGGGAAGTAGATGGGGATGGGCTCGCCCCAATACCGCTGCCTAGAGAATACCCAGTCGCGGAGCTTGTATTCGACGCGAGAGATCCCCTTGCCGGCCGCCTCGAGATCGGCCGTGACGCGGCTCTTGAACTCGGCCGTCTGCAGGCCGTCGTACTTGCCAGAGTTTACAGCGACGCCCTGCTCGGTCATCGCCCCCTGCAAAGGAGCATCGGCCGGTGCCCCCGTCTCGCTGACGACCTCGATGATCGGAATGCCGTGCGTCGTCGCGAACTCGAAATCACGCTCGTCGTGCGCAGGCACCGCCATGATCGCCCCGGTGCCGTAACCCCACAGCACATAATCGGCGATGTAGATCGGAACCTCTGCACCGTTGACGGGATTGATCGCAAGGCCGCCGGTGAACACGCCCGTCTTGTCTTTGTTCGCTTGCCGGTCGCGCTCACTCTTGTTCTTGGCCTGCTCGACGTAAGCCGCCACTTCGTCGCGTCGTTCGTCGGTGGTCAGCACCTCGACCAGGGGATGCTCCGGCGCGAGCACCATGAACGTCGCACCGAACAGCGTGTCGGGACGCGTCGTGAAGACCTCGATGACTTCGTCGTGCCCAACGACGTCAAAGTTCACCTCGGCGCCTTCGGATCGGCCGATCCACTCCTGCTGCATGATCCGCGTGCTATTGGGCCACTCGACCTCTCCGAGGTCTTCGAGGAGCCTGTCGGCGTAGGCGGTGATCTTCAGCACCCACTGCCTCAGCGGCATGCGTTCAACCGGGTGCCCTCCCCGTTCGCTCAAGCCGTTGATGACCTCTTCGTTGGCCAACACGGTTCCAAGCTCCGCGCACCAGTTGACTGCAACCTCACTCTGATACGCGAGCCCGCGCTTGAAGAGCTTGAGAAAAATCCACTGGGTCCACTTCACATACTCGGGAGACGTGGTGTCGAGCTCGCGGGCCCAATCGTAACTGAACCCGAGCATCTTGAGCTGACGCTTGAATGTCGAGATGTTGCGCGCGGTCGTGTCGCGTGGATGCGTGCCGGTGAGGATCGCGTGCTGCTCGGCGGGAAGGCCAAACGCATCCCAACCCATCGGATGCAACACGTCGAACCCGGCAGCCCGGCGGTATCGCGCCACGATGTCGGTCGCCGTATACCCCTCCGGATGCCCTACATGCAGCCCCGACCCGGACGGATACGGAAACATGTCGAGGATGTACGTCTTCGGCCGATCGGTACCCTCAGGCGTGCGAAACGTGTCGTCCCCGTCCCAGTAGGCCTGCCACTTGGGCTCAATCGTCGCGGGATCGTAGCGCGTCATCGCGCCTGCCATAGCATGCTGGCGACGAGGCCGCGATCTATGGGCAGGTCGTCAACCGAGCGATCCAATCTCGGAGCAGCGCAGTGCCGAAGGGGTCGATGGTCGACGTGCCGGTCGACGGCATTCGCAACACACCATCCAAGACGAAGCGTTGCATGAGCCCCGAGCCGTCCGGGTCGCCAGGCGCCACACGAGGCAGCCCCGCCCACTCGGTGAAATATTTCATCGGGTCGCAGATGCCACTGTCTGCGAGCGAGACTTCGTATCGAAGATCGAGCCCATGCTCGGCCGAGTCCGCGTAGGCGCCGGGGCGGTGACAGTGTGCACAGTTCGCGTCGAGGTACGCGCGAGCTTGCTCCTCGAGGGTCCCTTCGCCCTTCGGCGGGTTCGCCATGCGGGGCTCGGTATCCGGGTCGATCTCTTCGTCTGCGCCGAGCTCGAAGAGATCGATCTCCGCCATCGCAACGAGCTGGTTGGCGACCACGCCATCGTAGTCGCGGTCGCGGTTCAGCTGACCCGTCTTGGGGCCGAGCACATCGTCGATTTCGCTACCGTGGCAGGTCACGCAATCGTCGTACTCCGGAAATCCATACTCGATGACCTCGAGCCCGCTGTCACCTTCGACCGTGTACTCGACGACCTTGCGTTCCTCGAGCAACGCGGCGTCCGTCCCTTCGTCGTTCCACTCATAGGTCGAGTACTCCCAGGCCCCGTTGCGGCGAACCATGAAGCGCGTCTCCACTGCACGACGGCTCTCCGGGTCGTCCTTTCGAAACTCGAAACCGAACACCTTGATCAGAACGGTCCCGTCCGGAAACGCCCACGAGTCGTCCGCCCGAATCGTGATCTGCTCCGGGCTCGGCACGACCAGGTATCGCGGCTTGAAGGCGCCGTCGGTCCACAGCGGTGCGTTGACCTCGTACGGGATCAGATCCGGGCCCGGCTCGAGCGCCTTGAGATCGGTGAAACACCCGGTGTCGGAGAGGCGCGCGGGCATGCCCTCCGATATGTCGGGCAGACAGGTCTGTACTTCGGGGCGCGGATCAAGCGCAGGGCCAGACCGAGACGAGCCGTCGTTACCGCAGCTCACCAATAGAACCGCGACGATACACCCCCCTGCGCGCATACACCGCATGTGTCCTGTGTAGCGGAATCGGTCCCACCTTCCAAACCGCACGTGTCCTGGGACGTCACGATGAAGCTAGGTAATCGAGAAGCCCCCGTCGACCAGGACCGTCTGGCCCGTCATGAAACGCGCGGACGAGCTCGCCAGGAAGAGCACCACGGGGGCGATATCCCCCGGCACGCCCCAACGTCCGAGCGGCGTTCGGTCCATGAATGGCTTCTCGAGGGGTTCCACGCCCTTCATCATGGCGGTCATGTTGCTTTCGACCAGACCCGGTGCGACCGCGTTGATCCGAATGCCATCGCCCGCCCAGGTCGCGGCGAGGTTCTTGGTCATCTGAACGGTCGCGGCCTTTGCGGCCCCGTAGCCCGGCACGATTGGCACGGCGAAGAAGGCACTCATCGAGGCCAAGTTGATCACGCTTGCCCCGCCTTCGAGGGTGCTCGCAGCCAGCTTGTCCCTGCACCCCACGCAAAGACGGTATGCCCCAAAGAGGTTGATCGCGACCGCTTCTTCGAAGACGTCGGGGACCGCCTCGTGCTTTCCACCAGGGAAATTGCAGCCGGCGTTGTTGACGAGCACGTCCAGGCGATCGAGGGACGCAGCCAAATCCTCGATGGCCGCCTTGTCGGTAAGCTGAAGCGAATGGTACGCGTAGGCCGACAGGTCCCCGTCGTACTCGCTTGCTGTTGCCCGCGTTCCCGTGATCAGGACTTCGGCGCCCGCCTCTGCGAATTCCTTGGCGATCGCCGTGCCAATCCCGCTCGAGCCACCCGTCACCAAGACTCGCGCTCCTGAGAAATCAAAGCTCGCCGCGTTGTTGCTCACTAGTTCACCTCTGTGTCGATATCGACCATGACTTTGCCACCCGCGTTTGGATCCGTCGCCACCTCGATCGCTTCACCGATGCGATCGAGCGGGAACCGATGGGTAATCATCGGAGACAAGTCCCATCGCGTTAAGAGCTCAATGGCATCGTTGTAGTCGGCCGGGTACTCCATCGCGCCTCGGATCGTCATCTGCTTCATCATCACCCAGAGAAAGCTGACGTTGACCGACTGCTCATGCAGCGCGACCACGGTGAGCCGCGACTCGGCTTTGCCGCTCTGCAGCACGTCGGTGATCACCTTTCCCGCCCCGGACGCTTCGATGAACACGTCCGTCCCGGCCATCGGCATGCCCATCAGAGGGACTTCACCGTGGAGCTTCTTGAGCTCGACCCACGGGTCTTGCTCGGACGCGTTGATCGTTGCCCGCGCCCCGAGCGCCGTGGCCAACTCGAGGCGACGTGGCGAGAGATCGATGGCGACGACGTCCGCGATGCCACGATCGCGTAGCGTTGCGATGGCTGAAAGACCGATGGGCCCCGCGCCGAACACCGCAACCTTGTCATCCGCCGTGACCTCGGACCGATCCACCGCGTTCATCCCCACACCGAGGGGCTCCGAGAGCGCAGCCAGGTGCATGGGCAGGTCGTCCGGAATCGGAAACAAGCACCCTCCGTCGGCCGCGTTTCGAACGAGGAGTTGTTGCGTGAAGCCGCCCTCTGGCCCGCCGTTGCCGATCATGTTCGCCGACGCGGTGGGATTGAGAACGACTCGTGTACCGGGAGCCAGCCCGGACACCTCGGCGCCTATCGACTCGATGATGCCGGCCAGCTCGTGCCCGATGGGCATCGGGCGTGTGAGGCCGCCCATGCGAACATAACGGACATCGGTGCCACATACGCCGCATGCCGCGACGCGCACCACGGCATCACGCGGCCCGGGCTCGCGTTTGTCTGCATCGTCGAGCTGAACCTTACCCGGACCGTGTATGTTGGCCTGCTTCATCATGCTTCCATCCGAATAGGGAATCGTTCGTAGTAGAAATCAAAGCGTTTGCGAAGGGCGTCCGGGTCGACGCCGAAATCGCTGAGAAGATCGTACCGGATGCGGCCGTGTTTCCCGCGCGGGTTGTCTGCCATGTACTGCTGGAGCGACGCCCTCGCCTCGGCGCTCATGGCGAGCCCGGCCACCTCGTAGATGCGTTCCACCATCGCCACGTCGTCTGCCATGAACTCGTGAAAGAG
>CBDURI010000003.1:0-33453 GCA_965369435.1 uncultured bacterium | reverse complement strand
CCTAGCGGGCGCCGCCTCGGACCAAGGTGAGCATGGGCTTCGGCGCGTAGCCGGCGAGGTAGCCGCTTTCCTCCGCGACGTAGACCCAGCCGCGTTCGTCGACTCGCATCAGGTCGGGGACGAGGTCGCAGGGTACGCTCGCGGAGAGCTTCTTGCCGTCGCCGGGGCGAACGACGTGTACCGAGGACGCGGGCACGAAGAGCGCGCCGCCACGTAGCACGGGCTCGAGCCGGCGCGGGATCTCATCGGCGAGCGCGTCCGCCAAGTTGGTGCTCCACCGGACATTCCCCGAGCGCACGTCGAGCGCGCTGAGCTGACCGAAGGGGGCGTTCACGATCCAGGTTTCGTCGAAGGCCAATCCTGCGCCACCGATCCCGAGGCCCGGGTCCTTGGTTTCCCAAAGCGACTTGCCGGTTTGCAGGCAGTGTGCGGAGAGGTTGGCCTCGTCGCCCGCCGTCGAGACGAGCGCCACGTTGGCGGCGGCGCAGGGATCCGAGGTCGGTGGACCAGGAAGCTCACGTTGCCAGCGTGGTTGGCCGCTGTAGAGGTCGATGGCGAACAGAGCGCCCTCACGCGGGCCTCGCACGGCGGCCGCGATGACTGTGTCATTGCTGACGAGCGGCTTGAACTGAAAGCATCCGCGTTCGGCGAAGCGCCAGACGTCCTCGCCGGTGGCGATGTCGAGTGCGTGGATCGCTTCCTCCCCGCAGGTCACCAGCAGTACGCGGCCGACCTTGGTCATGCGGAACTCGCCGCCGCTTCGCGAGGCAAACCGCCAGCGGGGCTCTCCGGTGCGGACGTCGATTGCGACGAGCCTGTGACTGCCTTCGGTAACCACCGCGACGGGCGGGATGCTGCCGCCCCCTGCCATCAAGCCAACGGGCGGTCCCCCGATTCGAGGCGTGATCTGTGTGGTGCAATAGGGTTCGCCATCCTCGACGTTGCACAGCTCGACTTCGCCGTCGGCGGACAGACGGATCAGGACCGACCCGGCCATCAAGGTCGTCGATGCCTGACCCGGGCGCGCCCACAGCACCTGGCCGTCGTCACGCGACACGGCGACTACGTGGGTTTGAGTCGCGATCACCAGACGGTCTCCGCACATGAACACCGCGTTGGCATCGAGACCCTCGAGGCAGATGCGCCAACGCTCCTCGAATTGTAGGGAAGGCAGTGCGCTCGGTGCCTCGGCCCCGTCGGACTCGCCGCTGTCGTGAATGCGGAGGCGGTCGGGGTCGAGATTGACGAAGCTATCGGCGCTTCGGCGGGCACGGATCTCCCGGCGGAGCGCTCGGATCTCTTGGCGAAGCCCACGGACGCGGAGGTTTCGGCTCTGACCGCGGTCCGAAGCGACTAGGCTTCGGAGTAGATCGCCCGCGAGCTTGAGGATCGGCAGGGCCGCTTCGGCGATGGTCAGGGAGGTGGCGGTCAGGTCGCCACGCCCCTCGGAGGAGAGCTCCACGCTGACGAGTTGGTGGGCCGATTTGCGCATGGCGATCTGAAAGCCACCTGCTCGAAGACGCACATGTGTTGGGCGGCTGCTGTCCCACGAATCGACGATGGTTCGCACCGCGACGACCATCCGATGGGCGGCCAGCATGATCGGTCCCCGCACCAGGGAGAGCCGGCGTCCTCGTACGAAGGCCCACAGGTGGCCCTCGAAAAGTAATGCATGTACGTCGGCTCGCGCGGATCGACCCTGGGCAGACGAGGAGGAAGGATAGACCGCGGCCTCGTATCCAAAGGCGAGCGGCACGTGCTCGCCTGGCGCGTCCAGCTCTCCGCCACGCTGGTTTATCGGTGCGATGAGTCCTTCGGGGTCGGGCTTGATCTTGGTGGCCAGTGCCCGTTCGGCGACGCGGATCGCGATCTGCCGGGCGGTCGGGTCGGCCTCCTGCCCCGCCATCTCGAGCATCGAGTGTGCACAGATGTCCAGCAATCGCCGGAGCGGGACCGCGCGGTCGAGCTGGTAGACGACCGGCGCGCTGGCAGTGCCGTAGCAGCTGACCAAGACCGAGTCGCCGCGGCGAACCAGCGCGTACTCGATCGCGGCCGTCGCGAGCGGTAGCAGGGCTTTGCGTTTCGCGCCGATCGCGAGTGCCGCGGCGGCCGCCGTCAGCTCAGCCAAAGCCGGGGTTTCCACGTCGAGCTCTCCACCGAGGAGGAGATGCGGAACACCGGAGTTAGCGCGTTTTCGGGCGTATGAGAGCGATTCGTCCAAGTGGCCGACCATGTTGTCTTTCCGACGCGAGCAGGGAAGAAAATGGTACTTGGTGCGCTCAGTTTGGATCCAATAATAGGCGTGTTGGCGCGTATGTTGACACCGCGTGGCGGCCCAAGAGCTCGTGCATCGCGACGGCGTAGGCGTCGACACAATGGTGTGTCGCGAGGTATCGGCGCGCCTCTCGGCGGAGCGCGTCGCGGGCGTAGTCTTCCATGAAGAGGCGGTGGGCCGCTCCGGCCAGCGCGTGAGCGTCGTCGTTGGGCACGGTGACGCAGGCATGCTGTAACGGAAGCGCGGCGGTGGCCCGTTCCATGGCGACCACCGGTAGCTCCCGGGCGAAGGCATCGAGCATCTTGACCGGGAGGCCTCCTTCGGTTCGTCGTGGCACCCAGCCGAGGTCAGCAGCCGCGTGCGCGAGCTCACGGGCCCGCTCCCCGTCGATCCCGCGGACATGGATGGCATCGACGACGCCTCTGCGCTGTGCGTGTTGCCGGACAGGCGCAGGGTCGGACTCGGTGGCTACGAGCAGTTGCGCCGTTGGATCGCGGTGTCGCAGGAGGGCCAGGGCTTCGATGAGGTGTTCCCAGCCCTGGTATGGATCGAGGTTGCCCGCGTAGAGGCAAATGTGCGCGTTATCGGGGAGGCCGAGCGCGTCCCGTGCTGCACTGCGTGTCGGTCGAGGCGCGGCCGGTACCGTCCACGGGACCGGCAGGTAGTGCGTGCGTTGCCCGAGGAGCCGGGCCAGCGAAGGAGCGACCGCTGCGACACCGGCGGCACGCGCACACACGGCCTGCTCGGCCTGCTTCGCGACTCCGCTGACGAGGTGCGTGGGCGTCGAGGGGAAGTACACAGGGAGTTCGCGGGCGAGGGAAGTGTGCGCAACGTAATAGACAGGGGCGGCCCGTGCCGCGAGCGCTGCGATCGCCGCTTCGATGTGGTGGGCTACGATGGCCTCGGGGCGCAGGCGCTTTGCCAGTCTGCGGATTTCGAAGACGCACCGAGCGTCGAGCCCGATCTTGCCCCACGAAGGCCCCGACCTCAGCGAGCGCACCTTGGGGAAGTCCGGGATACGGTGGACCTCGTAGGGCGCGTCGAGCTCGTATCCCGCTTCCGCGTAGGCCAACAAATGGGTTTGACCGCTGCTTGCGGACGCTTCCAGCATGGCGGCCAGTGCGGCCTGGGTCCCCTGGTAGCTCGGGAAGGGGAGGCACGCGACGTGAAGGATCACTCGATGTACCCCAGTGCACGGAGCCGCGACTCGACGAGTCCCTCGTTTCGCGTCGCGCGTGGTGCGACCGGGCCGGCCTTCGGGAGCGCCAGCGTCGGTGCGCTTTGGTCCTGGCCCAGAGCCTCCCAAAGAACGCGCCCCCTGAATGAAGGCGGCACCGAGAGGCCCAGCCGTGAGAGGAGCGTCGCGGTCAGATCTGCGATGTGCGCGTCGATCTGCCCTGCTCGTTGCACGCTTGGTCCGGCAAGGGTCATGAAACCGTGCGAGCGATGACTTCCGGGGAGGCTCCGACCCTTCTTGCCCAGCTTTTCGTCCTCTAGGAGCTTTCTGAAGGGTCCGGTGAGGCGACTTTGCCGCAGCCGGGGCGAGCTTGGCATCAGGTTATAGGAGTAGCCGTCGTCGAGGTGGAGATCGAGAAGGAGATCCGGTGCGCGTTCGAGGTGAGGGCCCTCGAAGAGCTCCTCGCGGGGGATCACGTTTGCGAATACGGGCTCGCCGCTCCACGGATCGCGAGTGTCGAGCAGTGCCGCCCGTACCTGGAGCATCGTTGCTCGCCTCTCATCCGGCCGAACGATGCCGCGCGGCTCCCGGCCAGCCATATTGAGATAGATGCCGGGGAAGTAGTTCAGCTCGTCGCTGAACGCGACCGTGTTGCCCATATCGATCGCGCCGAACCGCACGTTCGATTCCAGGCGACTGGGGAGCCACGCGTTGCCCCATCGGAACACCCGCTCGCGGAGACGCGGTGGAAAGCGCCGAAGCGCGATCTCCTTCAGACCGGCGCCTCCCGGGCCGCGTTGCTTTCGGAACCGAAGCAGGCCGTGCTCCCCGAGGAGGCGATTGAGGTAGAGCACCTTGTTCGATGAGCCGCCCGACCCGTGGTCGCTGAGCACCGTGACCTCGGTTTGGTCGCCGCCGGCCGCCTCCAAGAGCGAGCCCACGGCCCGGTCGAGCGCCTGGTAGACTCGAAGGAGCCCACCTCGCTGTGTGGCCGAAACCGTATCGGGCCGGCGCGGCGATTCCGGGTCGTGGTGTGCCCACAGGTAGTGCGACGCTGTGTCGCTTTCGCCAAAATACACCGCGAAGACATCCCAGTCCTGCCGCTCCAACAACCATCGAGCCCACTCGGCCTTGCGGGCGACGCGACGCTCTAAGGCGACAGGCAACCGGTCGACCCAGCCGGGCGCGTCCGCGTGGAACTCGTCCACATCGTCGAAGGTCGGAGCGCCGAACTTCTGCACCGTCTCGTCGTAGAGTGATGGCGGCCACATGAACGTTCGATCCGCTTCGAACGCCACCGGTGCGTCCCAGCCACTTGCGAAAACCCCGTGCTCGAGCTCTTCGGGAGGCCAAGTCGCAGGAAAGCTCAGACACGCGCATCGAAGCCCGAGTTGATCGAGCTGTTTGAACACCGTCGGCACTTCCCGTGCGGTCCCGGCCGTGAACCGAACCTGGTATCCCTTGCGCGTGGTGAAGTCGAAGACCCCGTGGCGAGCCGGGTCGACCCCCGTGAGGAAGGTTGTCCAGTTGGGTAGGGTGGCTGGCGGCTGCACCGACTCGAGCGCAGCGAACACGCCGCGTGCCATGAGAGCGTGAAGATTGGGAAGATGCTCCGGCCCGAATTGCTGGACCAGCTTCAGGTCGAAGCCGTCCAACCCCACCACGAGCGCGCGAGCCGTCATTCCGGGAGGCTAGCGCGTCACCCACTCGCGGTCACTGGGACCAGTCTCTCCCCAAAATTCCCGGTGGCCTGGGCACCCCGAACGCGCCCAAGATGGTTGGCGTCACGTCGTAGATCTCGGCTCCCTCGATATGTCCCCGCGCCGGCGTCCCGCCTCCGCTCATCACGAAGATTCCGTTCCAGTCGTGGTTGCAGCTGTCGGGTCCGGTGTCGTTGTGGGTGGCGACGATTTGATCACCCCCGATCGACCCGATGGCGCGCAGCTTCAGATCGTCGAAGTACACCATCAGGTCCGGAGGCAGGCCTCGGACCTGCCGGTAGTGCTCTTCGGGGATGCGGACCGCTACTGGGACGGGGTTGTTCTCGTCGTCCCGCAGGTTCTCGAGCTCCGCGCGAAGCTTTCTGCGAACGGCGCGGAGCTCGGTCGGCGCGATCGTTCCGTCCGGCTCTCGACCGGCGACGTTCAAGAAGACCCTGCCGTAGTAGCCGCCCTCGGCCCATGCCGTTGTGCGTTTCCAATCGACGAGCCCATGGTCGAGCGGTGAAGGCGCCGTGGGCGGCTCTCGAAGCACCAAGTAACCCTGCCGGATCAACCATTCGTTGATACAGAAGCCCCCATGCATCGCGCGGGCTCCGTGGTCGCTCACCACCAGCATCGTGGTGTGTCGGTCGGCGAGGCCGCAGAGCCGCCCGATGTGGGTATCGAGGAGCTGATAGTACTCGCGGCCCAGGTGTTCCCACTGGTTGCCGGGCTCGTGGCGCGGGTGCTCCGGATCGATATGGCGCCAGAACGCGTGATGAAATCGGTCGACTCCGATCTCCACCATCATCATGAAGTCCGGCCGCTTCTCGCTCCACACGTGCGCCGCGATGTCGACGTGCTGTGCGGTCATCGTGACGATGTCTCGATAGATTCGGTCCAGATCGTTCGCGCGAAAGTTCCCGACATCCGCGAGATAGGGTCCGAATCGGTCTACGAGCTCGGCCTCGAGCCCCCGTGGGAAGCACCACGGAGCATCGCTGCCCGGCCACATGAAGCCGGACACCATCTGGCCGCGCACCGGCGTCGGCGGCGAGGTGAGTGGAACGAAAAGGGGGGCTACCCGCTGCCCATGCTCGCCCAACCAATCCCAGACGCGTTTCAGCCGCACATCGCGACTGTCCACCATGCGCAGTCGAGTCTCGCCAGGGACCCGGTTTCGAAACCCGTACAGCCCCAGCTCGCCAGCGTCGCGGCCCGACACCATGCACGTCCACGCCGGAACCGTGATCGGCGGCTCCGAGCTTCGAAGTGGGCCCCAGGTGCCGCGCTCCATCAGGGCGCGCAGGTTCGGCATCGCGTCGCGGTATCGCTCGAACACCAGCCGGGGCGCAGCGCAGTCGAGCCCTATGACCATCATGCGCTGCCTAGCCATGTCTTGGGCCACGCTATCACCTAGGGTCTACGAGGTCGGCGGCTTCGTAGATGGTGCGTTCGAGGTGCGTGAGGTCAAAAGGCTTTTCAATTCGGAGATTTGGGACGCTTTGGAGGAAGTCGCGGGCGCGCTGGGTAAAGGCGCCGCCGGTCATGAAGACGATTCGCTCGTTCACCGGGGTTTCCCGCTGGAGGGCAGCTCGGTAGACATCCATACCCGTCATCTCAGGCATGATCAGGTCGCATAGAATCACGTCGTACGCGTTCTCCGCCATCAAGGCGACCGCCTCTCTTCCATCGTGGGCGGTCGTCACGTCGTGATCGACGAGTGCCTTCTGAATGAGCCTCGCAATCACGGGTTCATCATCGACCACCAGAACCGACAGCTTTCCTCGGGCCGCCCGCCGGATCGCGCTCATCGACGGAGGTGGCACGGTCAACGGTCGTTGTGCTTTCGCCGCTCTCGGCAGCACGACGCGAGCCACGGTGCCTTGCCCGGGGTGGCTCTGGATCTCGATCGTGCCCTCGAGTGAGTGCACGATTCTGCGACAGATCGAAAGGCCGAGCCCGGTTCCGCGTCCGGCAGGCTTCGTCGTCACGAAGGGGTCGAAGATGCGTCGCAGAAGTTGCGAGGAGATCCCCGGTCCGGTGTCCTGCACCTCGATGCACACGCGGTCCTTGTCGGTGATCCGTGCTCGGACGGTGATCGTATTTTGCATTCGGTCGCCCGGGTCGATCGCCTGCGCGGCGTTGACGATCAGATTCAGAAACACCTGACTGACGCGCGTCTGCGAGCCACGGATGTGCAGGCTGCCGTCCTCGTATTCACGCACCACCGTCGCCCGGTGCTGCGTCTCGGGCTGCGCCATCCGGATCACGGAATCGAGGACCTGTTTCAGATTGACGGTCTCGACCTCGGCGCCGTCTCCGCCGTGAGATAAGAATGTGATTTCATTGGTAATTAGTCGAATTCGTTCGGCGCCCTCATAGGCCTCGCGGACCAGCCGTGCCGCTTCGCTCGGTGACGGCTCCCCGGAATCCCGAAGCGAGCGAAGGTGGCTCCAGACGAACGTGAGCGGATTCTTGATCTCGTGAATGATGCTTGCGGTCAGCGTGCCGATCGCCGACATGCGTTCCGCCAGCAACAGTCGCTGTTGAAGCTCGCGCTCTGCCGTCATGTCGACGACCGCGGCGATGGCACGTTCGAACCGTCCCTCGCCGTCCTCGACGAACCGCCAGTGTACGCGAATGTCCCTTGGTTCTCCCGAGCAGCTCATGATCGCGGTTTCGAGATGGACGTCCCGCTCCTTGCGGAAGGCCGCCATCAGTACGCGCAGGAAATCGGCCTTGGACTCGGCGGTCAGCAGCTCGAGCGAGCGGCGAATGCACTCTTCCGCGCTTGCGGCGCCAACTAGCGAGACCGCGCCTGCACTGACCCGATGAATCCGCGTTCGATGGAGGCACTCGGTGAGCGCACCCGGATCCTTTCGAACCAGAGCCTTGAACTCGTCCGCATCGTGGCATCCCTGCGCTTCGATCCACTCGAGTGGGCCGCGAAAGTCGAGGTCCCACAAGGCGCTCGGAACCAACTCCCATGCACCCTTATCCTGATTGGGTACGGGTTCCTTCGATTGGCGGATGAGACGAACCATGACCGTCCGATCCTAGCGAAGAGGGCGCCGCCCGCCCAGAAGCTGGCAGAGCCGCCACCTGGCACCCCTGAATTCAGTCCGGAACATGGTCGAGCACGCGCCTTCCATCCGCCACGAGCCCTTCGACTCGGCTTCGCGCGGCCTCCGCAGCCGAACGCGCGTCCGGGCTCGGAGGTAGCGGTTCGCCGAGGTGGACGGCGATTCGAGTCCGTGGGCGTGCGGCGATCTTGGCCATGTGTTTGGGGAACGATTCTTTCTCGAAAGGAATCGCGGGCGAGTAGGCGATTCCGACGGGGATGATGGGAACGTCGAGCGAGCGCACGGCAGCAAAGGTGCCCGGGTGAAACTCGAGGACGGAGTCGCCTGGAGAGGTTCCTCCTTCGGGGAAGGCGACGACCGTGCGCCCTTCCTTTACGCGCCTACGAATCTCCCGGAGCGCTGCAGCTCCGCTCCGCCGGTCTTCGCGGTCGACGAAGATCGTATCGCCATGCTTCGCCAAGCGACCGAGTAGCGGCCAATCGGCGACATCGTGTCGGCTGAGGAGCACACCCTGAAACAGTGAGAGCATCACCCCGATATCGAGCGCGCTTTGGTGGTTCGCTACGACCAGCGCCCCGCCTTGGCGTGTGTGCTGCCCCTGCACCAAGAGCTCCGCACCGAAGATCCGCAACAGGCCGTCGGTCAGTCGAGCGAGGTATCGGCTCCCGAGGCGTTCCTGACCTTCTGCCGGGGTCAGCGCTCGCCTTGCCTCATAGGTTGTGAGGATCCCCGCAGAGAAGCCAACGAAGGCCCCGGCCCGCAAGACTACGCGCACCTTGCTCATTTTCGCTGCCCCTGACTTTGGGCTCGCGAGGTCTTCGGTTTGGTGGCAGTCTCGGTTCGTGGTGGCATCACTTGCACCGGGGTTTCTCGTCGCGGCACCGTCCATGCGGTGTCCCTTCTTCAATCATACGCTGGTGTTGCTGATCGATCACGGCGACGAGGGTTCTTTTGGCTTCGTCCTCAATCGCGTGACCGACCTCGACATCGGAGACGTCTTCAACGAAGTGGGAGTTTCCGGTGACGTGGCAAGCACAGTGCGCGCCCCCGTCATGCTCGGTGGGCCGGTGTCGCCTGAGACCGGCTGGATCCTCTACGATGCCGAAGGGGTTCCCCAGCCGTCGACCGGTCACACGATTGCAGTGGGCGAACGCATTGCATGCAGCGCTTCGCTCGAGTTGCTCGAACGCATCGCGCGTGGCGACGGGCCCGACACTTGCGCCATGATGCTCGGCTACTCCGGCTGGGGGGAAGGCCAACTCGAGAGTGAGATGAAGCAGGGCTCCTGGATTCCGGTCGACCTCAACTACAGCCTCGTATTCGAGACGCCGGTCGAGAACCGCTGGGAAGCCGCGCTCGCGACGCTCGGCATCGACCCGGCTCGTGTCATCGACAACCAAATCGCAAGCGCGTGAGGCCGCCCAACTCCTCAGGGGGTCCGTTGCCTTGTTTCCGCCAGGATCAGAGGCTACCCCCCGTGGCGATGGGGTTTCGCCTCGACAGATCGGTGTGGATTGGCCTGCTCGCGTTCGCCATGGCGTGCGGCGGCAGCTCTCTTTCTCCCTCGAAGAGTGGCAGAAAAATGCTCGAGCCGGACGATGATGCGCGCAGCGGCTACGAGAAGGCGCTGCTCGATTTTCGCCGTGGCGATTGCCTGTCCGCGGAGCCGATGTTCCGCGAGATCCGTCGGGAGTTTCCGTATAGCCGGTTTGCTGCGCTGGCCGAGCTTCGTATCGGCGACTGCCAGTTCAAGAACGAAGCGTATCCCGAGGCGATCCAGACCTACCGGCAGTTCGTCCGCATCCGTCCTTCACACAAAGAGATCCCCTACGCGCGGTTTCGAATCGCCGAGTGCTACTACAACCAAATCCCTAGCGGCTGGTTCATGACACCTCCTGCGGCCGAGCGGGACCAGAGCGCCGCACGCGACGCTCTCATCCAGCTGCGCCGCTTCGTGGTCGACTACCCGGACGACCAACGCGTTCCGGACGCCAACAAGCTCATGGAGGAATGCATGGGCCTGCTCGCCGCTCACGAATTTTACGTGGCGCGCTTCTACCTCAAGCGGGAGGCGTATCGAGGGGTGATTTCGCGGCTCAAGGGGCTGCTCGCGGCCTATCCCGGCAGCGGCGTCGAATCCAAGGCACTACTGCTGCTCGGAGAGGTCTACTTGAAGAACTCCGAGGTCGAGGCAGCTCGCCAGACCTTCAACGAGATCGTCCAGCGTTTCCCGGAGAGCGGCGAGGCCAAGAAGGCACGGGCCCTCCTTGGCAAGATGGGCTGACGCGCCGAGCGCGGATTTCTGGCCACCGATCCAGCCGATCGCTACCTTCGGCTCCATGGCTCCCTGGGCAGAACAGATTCTGGAGGCGGCGAACGAACACTACGACCGCGCCGAGTACGCGCTCGCTCAGCCCTACTACGAGAAGCTGGTGCAGCAGGGGCTGCGCTATCCGGACGTGTTCAATCGGCTCGGCGTCATCTATCACTTGAATGGACGGCTCCCTGAAGCGCGCTGGTGCTTCGAGCAGGCGCTCGAGGTCAACTCTGGCTATCTCGAGGCGGCGCTCAATCTCACGGTGACGTGCAACGAGCTCGGGGAGTACGGGTCTGGTGTTCGCACGATGCAGCAGGCTCAACGCCACTCCGACTCGTCGAACGACGCCTACCGGCGCGGCAAGGTGGCGAACCTTCACCGTTCGCTCGGTCGCGCATACCTCGACCTAGATCGTCCCGAGGACGCGATGCACGAGTTCGGGCGCGCGCTCCGGCTTTGCCCGAAGTTCCACGACATCCGTCTCGAGCTCGCCAAACTGCTCAGGCTGCGCGGCAACGCCCACGGCGCCCGCGAGGAGCTCACGCTCATCTTGCAGCTGGACCCGGACCACCACGACGCGCGAGCGCTGCTGGGCGTGATCGAAATCGAGACGGGAGACCACAAAGAGGGCCTGCAGCACCTGCGCGCAGTGATCGACGAATGCGCCGACCATGCGGTCGCCCATGCCTACCTCCAGCAGGCCGATTCCGACTACCGGCGCGCCTCCTGAGCCCACTCGCCGGGTCGCTTTGTGGCCGCTGCAAACGGTGCCACACTGTCTGAGACGTGCCCCCGACCGTCCTCCTGCTTGACGATGACACTCAGTTTCGATCGAGTGTCACTCCCGCGCTCGAAGCGTTCGGGCTTCGCGTCCTGAACGCGACCAAGGGCAGCATCGCCCGCGCGTTACTCGAAGAAGAGGAGCCGTCGTTGCTCATCGTCGACGGCCTGCTCCCCGACATCAACGGTATCGTCTGGATCGAACGCCTCCGCGGTGACGGCATCCACATCCCGGTCATTTTCGTTTCCGCGTTCTACAGGGATCTGACGACGTTCAAGCATCTCACGGTCGATCTCGACGTGATCAAGGTGTTCCACAAGCCCGTCGCGGTGGAACGATTCGCTCGCGAGGTGGCGAACGCAGTGTCTGCTCCGATGAGCCTGACGCCAGCCGCGAACGGGCCTCCCGATGACCCGGCCGACCGAGTGCTTTTTCCCGACCAGGATTCCGAGCCTGGCGTCGACGCCGAGAAGGCCAAGCAGTCGTATACCAGCCTGCTTCCGATTGCAGCAGACAACCTGACGGGCGCGATCCGTCGAGTGCACTCGGAGGCCGATCGAACGAGTGTGGTCGCCGAAGCGCTGCGCCAAGCGCACGACCTGCACGGCGCCGCACAAACGCACGGCTTCGAGGAAATCTCCGCGGCGGTGGGCCGAATCGAAAGCCAGCTTCGTCATCTGCAAGAGTCGGGACGGCTCGATTGGACGACCATGTTCGAGTCGATCGATGAGGTTCGCGTCCATGCCGCTGCAGCGGTCGGTCGCTCGGTCGACACCGGGTCCATGGCGGCCGCTCCGCCGTCGGTCACTCCAGCTGCGACGTTCTTCCTGCACCGCCCCGTTCCGAGGGATTTCGTCCCGACCCTGCTGGTGCTCGAAGACGACCCCGCGATGATCGCCTACTTACGGTCCGCTCTCGACGAAGTGCTCGTCCATTTGAGGCCCGTGTCGACCGTCGACGAGGCGCTCAAGGTCGCCAGCCGGAATCCGCCCACCGCGGTTCTCGTGGGCTGGCCTCTCGAGGACCGAGAGGCGCTCCCCAAGTTTTTTCAGATGTTCCGCAGCATGCACGGCTGCACGGAGGCGCCTGTCATTCTGCTCTCGCTCGATGACGACCCGCACACTCGGGCTCTCGCTGCGCAGCTTGGCGTCGACATCTTTCTGCCGCACCCCATCGAGCTCGTCCGGCTCCATCACGCGATAGGCACCGCGGTCGAGCGCGCCATGACCCCGCGGCCCAAGGTCGCCGTCCTTCGCGACCCGGACGCGGCGCGGCAGATCGAAGAAGCCGGCATCGAATGTTTCCTCTACTTCAGCCTCGAGGAGCTCTTGCGCGAGATCGACATCCAGTGTCCGGACGCGGTGTTGCTGGGGTCCAGCGTCGCTGGCAAACAGGTGCCCGCCATCATCCGCATGTCGGCTTGGGATTCGGAGTTTGCTTTGCTGTGCTTCGATGATTCCCCGCTCGTCAAAGAATCCGAGGTCGGCGAGCCTCTTGTTCGCGCGGCTGGTTGGCTGGTGAACCTGCACCGCGAGGCCGAGCGGATGGCGCGACTCCGCCGGCAGCAATTGCGGTGCAGCCAGACCGGGTTGCTTGCGCGTTCGGGTGCTGTGGCCGCACTCGAATCGGGCCTATCATCCGCCCAGCGAAATGGCCGCACGTACTCGCTAGGCCTCCTTCAGGCGACGGGTCTCGATGGGCTCGATCACGCCAAGGCGCGACGCTTGCGAACTCATTTGGGCCGGTTGATCTACGGGAGATTCCGCCGCGAAGACGTTCGAGGCCGTTGGGACGAGAACACGTTCGTGGTTGGGTTCGACGGCTCTAGCGCCCGGGCTGTCGTCGAGGTCATCCGCAGGCTTCAAGAGGATCTCGATGCCCAGCGCACTCGGCAGCCCGAAGAGCTCTCCTTTCTGCACGCTGCAGTGGGGTTGGCGTCATACCCGCTCGACGGGGATACGACGCGGTCCCTGATTCTCGCTGCTCACGAGCGTCTCGAAAGCGCCGTGGAACGCGAGCCGGATGCGTTGGTTTGGCGGTAGCGCGCGAGGCTCGCGCGTCACGGCGGGACAGGTTAGACTTTGGGCATCGAACCGATCGCGCAGAGCGGCCCCGTTGAGGCCGGTGTAGCCGCCGACATTGAGGTCGCCGATCCCGGTCTGCTACTCAAGCTCACCGGCCCTGGCGGCTCCAACTTGCGCATTCTGGAGGCTGAGCTCGGGGTGTCGATGGGTCTACGTGGGTCCACGATTCACATCCAAGGGTCGAACCGCGATGTCGAACTGGTGGAGCGAGTCCTGCACGAGCTCATCGATGCGTTGCAGTTCCGCGACCTCAGTTCCGTCGAGATGGCGCGCGCTGCCAGGACGCTTCGCACCCATCCGCAGATGAAGCTGCGGGCACTGCTAGACGACGTCGTGCTGACGACCTCCAGCCGTCGCATCGTATCGCCCAAAGGCGTTGCTCAGCAAACCTACGTCCAGGCGATGCGGAGCTACGACATTGTCTTCGGGATCGGTCCCGCGGGCACCGGCAAGACGTACCTCGCCATGGCGATGGCCATCCGCGCCCTCGAGGAGCGGCAGGTCAAGCGCATCGTTCTGACGCGGCCTGCGGTCGAAGCCGGCGAGCGACTTGGGTTCCTGCCGGGCGATTTGGCTGAGAAGATCAACCCGTATCTGCGGCCCCTCTACGACGCGTTGCACGACATGATGGACCCCGGCCGCGTTTCCATGCTGATCGAGCGGGGCACGATCGAGATCGCACCCTTGGCGTTCATGCGTGGCCGAACACTGAACGACGCCTTCGTCGTCCTCGACGAGGCGCAGAATACGACGGCGGAGCAGATGAAGATGTTTCTGACTCGTCTTGGGTTCGACTCGAAAACCGTCATCACCGGCGATGTGACCCAGGTTGATCTTCCCGGCGGGGCGCGCAGCGGGCTGCGCCATGCCGAAAAGGTGCTTTCGAAGATCAAAGGGATCAACTTCGTCTACTTCTCGCATGCCGACGTGGTCCGACATCCCCTGGTCCAACAGATCGTCCAGGCCTACGACGTTCACGAATCAGGCTCTTCGGGCGGTGACAAGTAACCGCCGCCTGGTATGCTAGCCGCCACATGACAGACGGAATCTACGACGGCGCGCTGGACCTGATCGGCCACACGCCTTTGGTCAGGCTCGCACGCATCACGGGTGACAAGGGCGCCGAGGTCTGCGGAAAGCTCGAATCGAGCAACGTGGCGGGTTCGGTGAAGGACCGCCCGGCGCTCTCGATGATCCTCGCAGCAGAAGAGTCCGGCGAGCTCGTTCCGGGGTCGACCGTCGTCGAGGCGACCAGCGGCAACACCGGTATCAGTCTCGCGATGATCTGTGCCGTTCGGGGGTACCGGTGCGTCATCGTGATGCCCGAGGACATGAGCGCGGCTCGCCGTCACCTGTTGAAATCGTACGGTGCCGAGGTGGTGTTGACCGGTGCGGAGGACGGCATGGCCGGCGCCGTCGAGCAGGCGGAGCGTTTGATGCAAGCGACACCCGGCTCGTTGATGTGCGGTCAGTTCGAGAATCCCGCCAATCCGGACATCCACTCGAAAACCACGGCCGAGGAGATCTGGGAGGCGACTGCCGGCAAGATCGACGCTTTCGTCGTGGGCGTGGGCACCGGAGGCACCCTCACCGGCGTTGGACGCGTGTTCAAGGAGCGCAACCCGAACATTCGTGTCGTCGCGGTCGAACCGCGGGCGAGCGCCGTACTCTCGGGCGGGAAGCCGGGGCTGCACGGTATTCAAGGGCTCGGCGCCGGCTTCACCCCCGCTGTGCTCGACACCGAGCTGATCGACGAGGTGATCACTGTCACGGACCTGGCCGCCGAGCGCATGACCAAGCGTCTTGCCCGCGAGGAAGGGCTGTTGTTGGGACCCTCCTCCGGCGCGAACGTCCACGCAGCGCTCGAGGTGTCGCGCAGGATGCAGACCGGAGAGCGAGTGGTCACTATCCTGTGCGATGGTGGCGAGCGTTATCTCTGCTGACCACCCATGGCCGAGCTCGTCAAAGTCTCGCGCGCATTGAGCCGTGCGGTGTCGCGGCTCGAGTTCGGCGGGCCCGTCACGCATGTCTACAACCCCCTCCGATACGCAAAGCTTCCGCATGAGCTCTACCTCGGCCGTTTCGGGGCAGGCCCCAAAGAGGTCCTGTTCGTCGGGATGAACCCCGGGCCCTTTGGGATGGGGCAAACCGGCGTTCCCTTCGGCGATGTGGGGTTCGTTCGCGATTGGATGGGTATCGAAGCGCCGGTCGACCGCCCACCGCACGAACATCCGAAGCGCCCCGTGCTCGGCTTCGCGTGCCAGCGGTCCGAAATCAGCGGCTCACGTGTTTGGGGGTGGGCGCGAGATCGCTTCGGCACACCGGAACGGTTCTTTTCTCGTTTCTTCGTGACCAACTACTGTCCGCTGCTCTTCATGGAATCGACTGGGCGCAATCGGACGCCCGACAAGCTGTCGGCCGATGAGCGCGAGGCGCTGCTGTCCGCGTGCGACAAAGCACTACGCGCCGTGGTCGAGACCCTCGAGCCGAAGATCGTGGTCGGAGTGGGTGCTTGGGCGACGAAGCGCGCGCGTGCTGCCCTTGGCGACGCGGGCCCGGCGATCGGAACCGTGCTGCACCCGAGCCCTGCCAGCCCAAAGGCCAATCGCGGCTGGGCGCCGCAGGCGGAGAGTGATTTGCGAGGCCTGGGCATCAAGTTATGAGCACCCCTGGCCTGCGCATGCGGTATGCTGCGCGGCGGGGGTCGAGCTGATGCCGAACAAAGTCGTCCAAGTTGCGGCCATCATGGTCCTCAGTCTGCTGGCCCTGGGATGCGGTCACGAGTCAGCGGCCACACAACAGGTGCGAAGCGCCGCGTCGGTCGACCTCGACTGTGACGCGTCGATGATCGAGTTCGTCGGCGACGAGCCCACGGTCAAACGCGTGAGCGGCTGCGGCCGGACGCTGACCTACATGTCCAAGTGCAACGCCACGGCCGGCGGCGGCCAAGATTGTCGCTGGAAGGCTGTGCGAGACCCCAGCAACGACCTGAACTAGCCGGCATCCGGCTGCAGCGCGAGTAACTGCTCTCGCAGCTCGGCGACGCCGGGGTTGCTAGGGTCGATTTCGCTGGCGCGCTCGAGCGCCGCCGCCGCTTCGGCTAGATCCCCTCGGCCAAGCGCGTCCCGGACCCTCCCGAGCTCGTCCTTGGCGGCCTCCTCGCGCTCATGAGGCGAGAGGGTGCCAGGGTCAGTGGCAGTGTCAGTGGCAGAGTCAGTGGCAGCGTCAGTGCCAGCGTCAGTGCCAGCGTCAGTGCCAGTGTGAGACCACTCGCAGGGTGGTAGTGCGAGCCACAACGCGAGCAGGGCCCCGATGGCTAACGTCATCATGAAGGGTAGACTCCTGCGCTTGCGTCGCCCTTTTCGTGGGTGTCGCCCGTCATACGCTTCTTTGAGTGCGGAGACGAATGTGCGCGCGCTGGCGTAGCGCTCGGAAGGGTTCTTGCGGAGTGCTCGCAGGATGGCGGCGTCGACGGTCCGGGGGATCGCGGCGCCGCGATTGGCCTCGCTTGGCGGCATCGGGTCGCGGTTCATGACCTGGTGCGCCACCGCCATTGCCTCGGCGCCGGGAAACGCGCGTTCGCCACACGCGGCCTCATAGATGACGGCGCCGAACGAAAACAAATCGCTCTGCTCGCTGTATTCGCCGCTGCGCAGCGTCTCGGGTGCCGAGTAGCATGGGGTGCCCAAGAACTGACCCTCCTTGGTGAGGTCGGCGTTGGGTATGCGAGCGATGCCGAAGTCCGCGAGCTTCACCTGCCCGTTTTGGGTGATCAGCAGATTCTCGGGCTTGAGATCCCTATGAATCACACCGGCAAGGTGTGCCGTCGCAAGCGCATCGCCGACGTGCTGGGCCAGGTCGAGCAGATTGTCTCGTGACAGAGGCCCGCCCTTGCTGAGCTCTTGTTTGAGCGTGTGTCCGGGCACGTATTCGAAGACCAGGTAGGGGCCGACCTTGGGGTCGTCGCCGACGTCGAAGATCTGAACGATATTAGGGTGTTGTAGGCGAGCCGCGGCACGGGCCTCGTTCTTGAACCGCTTGAGGAACACGTCCCGCATATCCGCATCGAGGGCCAAGTCACGTAGCGTTTTGACTGCGACTGGGCGGTCGAGATCGGCGTCGTGCCCGAGATAGACGGTTCCCATCGAACCCGACCCCAGGAGTCGTTCGATTCGGTAGCGGCCGATCTGTCGCGGCAGTTCTTCCATGGGCGCGTTCATCTAGAGGCGGTGCAGCTTCAGGGTGTTGGTGCGGCCCGAGGTGGGCCATCCCAGCACCATCGCGAACGCCTCGCCCCGTTGGCAAAGTTTTTCCCGCACGAGCAAGGAGGTCGCGATTCGGAGCGTTTCATCGAGCGATTCGGGAGGGACCTCCAGCCGTGGGATGACCCCCCACTCGAGCGCGAGGCGTCGCGCGACGCGCACGTCGCTGGTGACGGCCAGGATGGGCGCTCGAGGTCGATGCTCCGCGAGCAAGCCGGCCGAGCGACCGTCTTGAGTGAACACGACAACTGCCTTCAGGGGCAGGTGAGTCGTCAGCACAGCGGCTGCGCGCGCCGCCGCGTTCGAGAACGGCCAGTCTTCCTCGCCCACATTCTTGAGCTCTCTAAACTCGCGCGCGAGATCCTCGATGTAGTCCGACTCCACCTCTCGAATGATCGCGTCCATCATCTCGAGGGCTTGCACTGGATAGCGGCCCGCCGCGGTTTCGCCGCTCAGCATGACCGCGTCGGTTCCGTCCATCACAGCGTTCGCGACATCCGCGGCCTCTGCGCGCGTCGGTCGTGGGTTTCGGATCATCGAATCCAACATCTGAGTCGCCGTGATGACGATTTTGCCGCGAGCGTTGGTCTCCCGAATGATTCGCTTCTGAATTAGAGGCACTTTCTCGGCGCCGAGCTCTACTCCGAGGTCTCCTCGAGCGATCATGATGCCGTCGGCGACGTCGACGATCTCCCCGAGCACCGCCACCGCCTCGGGGCGTTCGATCTTGGCAATGACGGGCACGTCGCCAGCCAGAGCTTTGGCCTCCCGCACGTCGTCCGCCGACCGGACGAACGAGAGAGCGATGTAGTCCGCTTCGAGAACGGAGATCGCGAAGTCCAGGTCTTCCCGATCCTTGTCGGATAGGGCGGGTGCGCTGATCGATACGCCGGGCAGATTCAGGCCCTTGCTGTTGGAGAGCTCCCCGCCGTCTTCGACGATGGTATGAACCGTGTCGCCCTCGATGGAATCGACGCGGAGCCGAATCAGGCCGTCGTCGAGCGCAACGGTGTCGCCCGGGCGTACATCGGTGGTGAGCGCAGCGTACGTCACTGAGACGATTCCTTGGTTACCCTCGACGACGCTGGTTGTCAGGGCGAAGCGATCGCCGGGAGAAAGCTGGATGGGACCTGCGGGGAATCGACCGATGCGCATCTTTGGCCCCTGCAGGTCTGCCAAGATCGCCATCGGCCGCTGTGCTTCCGTCGCAGCTTCACGCACTAGCTTCGCTACGGCAGCGTGCGACTCGTGGTCACCGTGCGAGAAGTTGAGCCGCGCGCAATTCATGCCCGCCCTGACGAGCTCGCCAACCTTGGCTTTCGTGTCGCTAGCGGGTCCGAGCGTGCAGACGATTTTGGTGCGTCTCACAGCGCGGTTGTAGCCGGGTTCGGTGTGCCAGCCAAACTACCGTTGGCGGTACCTCGGCGGCTCCCACCGGCTGAGCTTCGACTTGAAACCCAAGCGCACGACAAACGTCGTGTAGAGGGTCCATTGCGTGCGATCCGACGTCGGCTGCGTGTTCCGATAGGATGGGTCCGTGTTCACGTAGCGGGCGGCGATTCGCAGCCACAGCCCGCGCACCGTGGTGAGAGGCCTGTACAGCGGGATGCCAAACCCAAAGCCCACGCCGAGCCCCGTGCTTCGGTCGCCGTCGAGCAGAAACGCCGGCCCGATCTCGAGGAAGATCGATTGAAGGAGCAGGTCGGCAAACTCGTTCCAGGTTTGTTTGTAGAGGAAGAAGAGCGCCGGGAAGAGGGGGCGGAGGTCCACGCCGAGAAACAGATACTGGCCGGAGTCGGGGCCCCATCGGCCAGAGAGCACCACTCCGGCCACGTCTGCCACCAGGAACCGGGCCTCGGCGACGACATTCGGGTCGGCCTTGCCGTTCAGCCAGGTCGCGCCAGGTCCGGCGCCAAACGAGAGCGTCAGCCCGCGATCCCAGCGGCCATAGAGCCCATCTCCCTGGCGTTGCGCGCTCGCAGACGCGCCGAACGACGAGAGGACCAGCAAAGAGCCGACGATCACCCCTAGACGGGCGCCCCGTGTCATGATTCCCCCATGCACTGGCCCGCGTGGCGGGTCAAGAGATTGTCGCTGTAGACTGTACCCATGGGGCGTTCGTTCGGCTTGGGGCTTCGAAGCCAACTCATGCTCGCGCTGATCGTGGCGTTCGGCGCGGCATTCGTGTTGCTCAGTCTCGTGACGGCGCGGCTCGACGAGAGCGAGAATGCCCGAGAGCGGCAGACGCGTGCCGCAGGGTTGGCCCAAGCCCTCGCCGCGGGCGCCGGTTCTGCGGGCGAAGGACTGAGTGACGAGGTGATCGGGCGCATGCTCCAAGAGGGTCTGGTCGAACGCGTGGAGGTCCACACCCTCGGAGGCCTGCAGAGGACCTGGGGCGTGATCGACGGCGACCCCGACGTGACGGTGACGACCGCGATGGGACTCGAGCTGCGAGTCTGGGTGCCCGCGAGCTATGGCGCCGACGCGGCGCGGCTGAGCTTATCTTTGTTTTACCTGGGTCTAACGGCGGCCACGGTGCTGCTGCTAACGTACGTCTTGCTGACGTACTTCATCGTGCGTCCGATCGATCGATTGCGACTCGCCTCCGAGCGACTTGCCGCGGGCAGGCTGCACGCCAGCGTTCCCGTACAAGGCGCCGCCGAGGTCGCGCGCTTGGCGGCATCGTTCAACGAGATGGCGGCGCTGCTTCGCGAGGACCGCGCGGCGCTTCAAGACAGACTCGGCGATCTCGAGCGCGCCACCGACGAGCTGACGACTGCGCAGGAGCAGTTGGTTCGGAGCGCGCGTTTGGCGGCCGTCGGACGACTATCGGCAGGCGTCGCACACGAGATCGGGAACCCGCTCGCCGCGATCCGAGGATTGCTCGACCTGATGCAGAGCGGGGACCTCGACCCTGAAGAGGAGAAGGAGTTCGTGGGCCGCGTTCAACGCGAGGCTGAGCGAATCCACCACACGATTCGTGATCTCCTGGATTTCTCGAGGAATGCACCGGCCCCAGACGGAGGGATCGAAACCTCCGCGGACCTCTCCGAGGTCGTAGCCGACACCGTCAAACTGATCGACCGCCAGGCCCGTTTCCACGACATTGACATCGCTCTGCGTCTGGACGACGGACTCCCCCGAGTTCGTGGTGACCACGAACGCTTGCGACAGTTGTTGCTGAATCTGTTGTTCAATGCGGCAGACGCTCTCGATGGCAAGGGGCGGATCGAGGTACGGGCGACCAATGGCGTTGGTGTCGTACAGCTGATCGTCCAAGACGACGGGCCAGGGATCGACCGGGACATCATCGAGCAAGTGTTCGACCCGTTTGTGACGACCAAGGCGCCCGGGCAGGGCACCGGCTTGGGCCTCGCGGTTTGTCACACGATCGTCGAGGGACTGGGGGGGTCGATCGAGGCGGCGAACCGGGAAGAGGGCGGGGCCGCGTTGAAGGTACGACTGCCCGTCGCGACCTGATGCCAGAGTCAGTGTCAGTGCCAGTGCCAGTGTCAGTGTCAGCGTCAGCGCCAGTGTGGGCGTCAGTCTGCCTGGAAAGCGTTCTCGATTGCGGTGTCCTCCGCCGCCTCCGCGTCCGCTCCGGCCAGTGCGTGATCCCCCAACGTCCTCTTAATCGCCTCCGCTTGCCGCTTCGTCGCCCCGGCCTCGATCAGCTGCGCTTCCGTTGCCGCCAAGACCTCGCGCAGTGAGCCCAGGTTTCGCAACAGCTTCCCTCGGGTCTTGGGGCCGACGCCCGGCACGCCGTCGAGCTCGCTTCGCAGCCGCCGTCTGCGCCCGATCTTCTGTCGCAGCGTATTCGATGCGCGGTGGGTTTCGTCGCGTGCGAGGAGCAGCAGAGATAGCGCCGAGTTGGCTCTCACCGGGATGGGGTTCTTCTGTCCCGGCAGGAAGATGCGGTCGCCTTCTTCTTGGCCGGTGGCCGTGACCCTTGGCTTGGCGACGGAAGCGACTTCGAGGCCGGGTACGCCGACGTCCTCACGGGCGCGGACTGCGACGCCGAGTTGTCCCTTGCCGCCGTCGACGACAAGCAGGTCCGGTAGCTCCCAGCCTTTTTCATCGTTCTTTGCGCGGCGTAGTCGCCGCATCAGTACCTCGTACATGGCGGCGTAGTCGTCGCCGCCGCTCACTCGTTTCACGCGGAAGCTCCGGTAGCGCTCTTTGGCAGGAACGCCGTCCTGCAATGCCACGAAGACCGCCACGGTCTCCTCACCTCCGGTGTGCGAGATGTCGACGCACTCGATCCGGCGTGGGAGGACCGGTAAGCGCAGCAGCTTCTGGAGCTCTCCGAGACGTGCCTCGACGTCCTCACGCGCGCGTTCCTTCTCTGCGAATGCGTGCTCCGCGTTCTCTCTTGCCAGATCGAGCAGTTTGGCCTTGGCACCGCGTTTCGGTTCCACGATCCGTACCCGGCGTTTTCGGTTCTCGCTGAGGAGCTCTTCTAGCGCTTCGCTCATCTCGATCGGCACCGGGACCAGGATATCGTCCGGCAACGAAGCCCGCTCGGCGTAGTGTTGCCGGAGGAATGCACCGAGCATCTCGTCGTTCGGCACTGCAACCTTCCGAAGAGGAAGCGTGCGCAAGCTGAACAAGCGTCCCCCGCGCATGCTCAGCACCGCAACTTCGACCTGGTCGCCCTGGCGGTGAAAGCCGATCACGTCTTGGTCCGACTTCTGCACACCGGCGACGCGCTGTTCTTCTTGAGCGCGCTCGACCGCGCGAAGCTGATCCCGATAGACCGCGGCCCGTTCGTATTCGAGCTCGCCGGACGCGCCTTTCATGCGTCCGTCGATGTCACGCACGAGCTCGCCATGCCGCCCATCGAGAAACCGAGCGACGTTGACGACCTGCGCGCGATACTCTTGCTGGTCGACTTCCAACACGCACGGCCCCGGGCATCGCTTGATCTGATACTGAAGACACGGCCGAGTTCGCAGTCGAAACTCGATGTCGGTACACGTTCGGAGCTGAAAGTACCGATTCACCAACCTCAGCGTCTGCCGCGCCGCAGTAGCCGAGTGGTACGGCCCGAAGTACTGACTGCCGTCTGGTTTTGGTCGGCGGACGACCTCGAGTCTCGGCCACGGCTTCTTCGCGTCGAGCCGCAACGACAAGAATTCTTTGTCGTCCCGAAGCTTCACGTTGTACTTGGGTTGGTGTGCCTTGATCAGCTGGTTCTCGAGCAACGCAGCTTCCTTGTCGGTGTGTGTCACGAACGTCTCGATGTCGACGAGCTCGCGCTCGAGACGGTTCACGAACGCGCGGACGTCGCTCGACCCGGGCTGGAAGTAGCTTCGAACGCGGTTCCTGAGGCTTCGCGCCTTGCCGACATAGAGGACCTTCCCGTCCTCGCCATGGAAGACGTACACGCCGGGCGACGCTGGAAGCTTGTCGAGCTTTCGCTGTGCTGCGTCTGCAATCACGCTGCACGTATACCACTGCGTGCTTCCCGGATCGCCCCGCGTTTCACTCAGCGCGGATCACGCGCTCGTCGGTGACAACTAGGTCGACTGCGACGTCGAATGAAAGGTTCGGCACCTCGGCGATCAACTGAAAATGGTATGCGACCGCGCACGTGCACGCCGTCCGAAGTCGCGGGATCAGCCGGTCGTAGTAGCCGCCGCCGTAGCCGATTCGGTAGCCACGCGGGTCGACCGCCAACGCGGGAACCAGGGCGAAATCCACCTCGTCAGGCTCGACCTGCGCCGCTGCTTCAGGTGGCTCCGGGACCGAAAAGGCCCCGTCGACGAGCACGGTCTCGGGGCCCAGCAGATAGAGCCGTAGTTCGTCCCCGACCACTCGCGGCAACGCCACACGCTTGCCTGCTTCCCAAGCGGCTTGCATGAATGGCTGCGTTCGCACTTCGTTGCGAATCGATGCAAACGCGAGAACCGTCGACGCACGTTCGATCTCCGCGAGTGCGAAAAGGCGTCTGGTGATCTCGGATGAACGCACGTCGCACGCCACGCCGGGAAGCGCTTCGCGCACCGAGCGCATGCGATCCCGCAGCGCCAGCTTGGCGCGCCGACGGAGCAGGCTTTCGGCGTGCTCCGTCTCGTCCGTGGTCACGGGTCGATTTGCTGCGCGAGCTCGGCGTCCGATTTCAGTCGTTGATCGATGCGTCGAATGGCACCATCGACGACTTGCCGCGTCTTGGCCTCGAGGCTCTCACGTCGTCGTTCGGACGCGTCGAGATCCTCGGCAAGACCGAGCGCGACGACCGCGAGAAGCTGTGCGGGTGTCGCTGCTCGAGCCGCTTTAGGCCCGAGGGCTTGCACCCGCTCGTTCACGATATCGGCGAGTCGTTGTAGGTATGCTTCATCGGCGTCCGAGGACATGCGATAACGGGCGCCGGCAATTTCGATCTGAACGTTGGGCTTCACGGTTGTCGGGAAGGTAGTCCTCCAGCTCCTTTGGCGTCAAGGTGGGACATCCACACCCATCCCCGCTACGTTCCGCTGCGATCGGAATCTGCTCACGAGGGTTTATGAGACGCTGCGCAAGCGTGTTATGTTTGATCCCCGGGGGACAGGTGGGGTCATGATCAAGGTTAGTTGCCCGTCGTGTAAGGCGGCTTACGACGTGGATGAGCACCGCCTGCCCGAGGAAGGGCTCCGGATGCGATGCCCAAAGTGCAGCGAAAGCTTTCAGGTTCATCGCGATGGCTCGACGGCGAAGAGCGGAGGCGGGGCCGCGCCGGGCGCGCAGAAACGCCCACGACGCAAGCCAACGCAGGTCGGCCTCGGCCCGCAGGCGCCGCCCCCCACTCCAGCTGCGGCGATCAAGTCGCCACCTTCGGATTTGCCGGCCCCATCGGGCGCAGTCGATCTTCCCGCGCCCTTCGTCGGTGGCGAGATTACCGACCTCCCCGCACCAAGCAAGGGCGGCCGCTCGCTCGACTTCGACCCGTTCGATGACCCCGGGGTGGCCGACCTCCCTGCCCCGAAGGCACCGTCGGCGTCTCCTGGCTTCGATCCATTCGCGGACATGGACTTGCCCGCGCCGCTCGAAGCACCGGGCGGCACCGATCTCCCCGCGCCGCTGTCGGCCCCCTCAGGGGTCGAGGTCGACCTGCCCGCCCCGATGGGGACCGCGCGGGCTCGCGGGGTCGATCCCATGGCAGAGGAGATCGATCTACCCATGGCGCTAACCGACGCCGAGCTTCCCAGACCCAAGGCTCCCTCTGCTGTGCCACAGCCGATCTCGCTCGACTCCGAGTTGCCCATATCGAGCGCGGGCGAAGATCTGCCCGTTGCTCGCGATGATTTTCAAGGTCTCGATATCGACGGCCCGGAACGGATCCACGGCGCTGGGCCCATTGAGCTCGACCTTCCGGACGGTGGCGATCTCGATCTCGAGATGGAGCTCGATGCACCCGCACCGCTCCCCGGGCCACCGCCACCCCTCAGCCAGGCCCTCGGCGCGCCAGGCGCGGCGGGTCCGGGCGACACGCCAAAGCAGGACCGTGTCAGTCGAGATTCTGCCGAGCTCCAGCTGCCGGAGTCGGATGGGCTGGAGTTCTCGGAGCTGCCTGGGGAGGCCGAAGACGGCGTGCACCGTATGCCGAATCCCGGTGGCGCCGGGCCGGATATAGCCGTCAAGCCCAAGCCCAAGCTCAAAGCGGTTTCGATCCAGTGGCCCCCTTGGCTGATGAAAGCCATGGCCGTGATCGCCGCCATCTCGGCCGTGCTCGGCGCAGGCTTCTATCTCGGCACGACCCAGTATGGCCTCTTTGGTGTTTACCTCGTGGAGCCCTTTCTCCCCGCATCGGGCGACGCCGTCATGGTCGCGCAAGCCGTCGAGGAAGCCGAGATGATGGCTTCGTCAGATACGTACACTGCGACGCGGCGCGCCCTCGCTAGGCTCGAGCTGGCGCGCGACGAAGCGAGCCTCAATCGCTCCCTCGTCGCCCGGAGCCTTCTTCATGAGTCGTACTACCAGGCGCGCTACGGACACGAAGCCGAGAGCGCCGGTATTGCCGACATGCTTCGGTTGCACCTCCGGCGAAGAGGCGACGAAGCGCCGCGCATCCATGTTGCGCTTGCGGCAGACGCGCTTCGCACGTCCGACATCGATACCGCGACTTCCGAGATCGCGCTCGCTTCGCAGGAGGACCCGACCGACCTCTACGTGGACTTGGTGGTTGGTGAGCTCGCACTCAGAGCTCGCGAAGGGCAAGCTGCTGTCGACGCGTTCGACAGGGCCATGAAGAAGGACGACAGTGCGCGCGCGCAGTGGGGCCTCGCCCGCGCTTATCGCGTGCTTGGCGACCAGGAAAAGGCCGCTGCGGCTGCCAGGGCAACTCAGAAGCTCAGCGAGAACCACGCCGGCGCACGTGTGGCTGTCGCGGGCTTGCTTGTCGACGAGGGCAAGCTCGACGAGGCCTATGAGCTTCTTCAGGCCCCCGGTGGCCTCGTCCCCGTGGCAGGCGCCACGCTTTTGGTTGCCCGTGCCGACAAGTCCGCTGCGCTCACGCTCGTCGCTCGCATAGAGGAACGTCGCGGGCGTCTGGGCGCGGCTCGCGAGATGTACGAGAAAGGGATCGAGCTCGACACGAGCAATGCGGATGCGGCGCTCGGTGCCGCGCGGCTCGTTCTGCTCGAGGGCGCCTACCAAGACGCCTATGCACGTTTTCAGACCGTGCTCGGGTCTGAGGTTCGCCCCGGGGCCGAGATGGACGTGACTGGCAAACCGAAGGTCGTGGTCGACGCCAAGCTTGGCGCCGCCGAAGCGCTCCTCGCCATGGACAAGGCGGAAGACGCTCAGAAGCTGTTGGCAGATCTCAGAACCCCCGAGCCTGTGAACCCAGACGTGGAACTCTGGCAGGGAATGGTGGCCGACAGTTTGGCAGACACCAAGGCCGCGGTGAGTCACTTCCGGAGCGCGATCAAGCTCGACCCCAAATCCTTCCGTGCGTACATGGCGCTCGCGCAACACTACCGTTCGACCAAGCGTCCAGGTGAAGCGGTCGGGGTTCTCGTCGAAGCACAGCGGAACGTCGAGATCACCGCCGAGGTTCGGCGCCTATTGGGTTGGGCCGAGCTCGACCGCAACCGTATCGACGAAGCGATCGGACAGTTTGTACAGGCGCTCGAGATGGAGCCTCGAGACTCTGCCGCCCAGTTCGGCCTCGCGGTCGCATACCGCCGCCATGGCATGCTCGAAGAGGCGGGTGTCGAGCTCGAGAAGGTCCAGGCGCTGGACGGGAAGTTCCCCGGGCTTGCGCTCGAAAAGGGCCGGCTCGCCGAGGCTCGCGGCGATACGGATGCTGCCGTCGCCAGCTATCGCGAAGCGCTCGAAGAGGCACCCAATGACGCCGCGCTCAAGTCGCGTCTCGGCGCTGTCCTGGTCATCACAGGGGAGCTCGAAGAGGGCGAGAAATTGCTCATGGAAGTGATCGAGGCTCAGCCGTACTCGGCCGAAGCCGAACACTATCTCGGACGTGTCGAGCTCGATCGGGGTCAGACGGAAGACGCTCGGCGCCACTTCCTCCGCGCTGCGCGACTCGAGTCCGACAGCGGTCTCTATCGGATGTACGTCGCGTGGGTAGCGCTCGAATCGAGCGAGATGACGACTGCGCTACGGGAGCTCGACACCGCGCTCAAGCTCGACCCGACACTCGGAGATGCGTTCTGGCTGCGTGCGCGCATTCGTATTCGTGCTGGCACCGTTCGCGACGCCCTCGGTGACCTGCGCAAGGCCATCGAGCTCAACCCGAGCCGTGTGGAAGCATGGGCGGCCATGGGCGAGTGCCACTACCAACTGGGCCAAATGAAGGAAGCGATTCTGGACTTCGAAAGGGCGGTCGCCGCCGCGCCGGAGCGTGGGTACTGGTGGTACCGCTTGGGGCGCTTGCAGCTCGACGAAGGCCACAAGGCCAAGGCACTCGATTCGCTAGGTCATGCCACGTCTCTAGGAGGGGAAACGGCCGGTCCCAATGCGTGGTTGGCGGACTCCCATCGGCTGACCGGGGACATCTACTACGGGCAGAAGAAGCGTCAGGAAGCCGTCGTCGAGTATGGCCGCTACCTCGAGTACGCCGGCCCAGACGCGCTCGACCGAGCCGACGTCGAGGCGAAGCTACGTAAGATCGCGCTTGGCTACGATTGAGAGCCTCTCAACCGAGGTGATCGGGCCCGAAAGCGTCCGGCAGAAGCGATGAGAGGTTGTACTGCGCGTGGGTGCTGCCCGCGTAGCTCCGTATCGAAAGGCTCGGTGCGAGCTCGGCCAGGCATTGCCGGCAGATCCCGCAAGGCGGAGTAGGGCGCTTCGCTTTGGAAGAGATCGCGAGCGCCACGAGCTCCCGCTCTCCGGCCGCAACCGCAGCTGCCATCGCCGCGCGTTCCGCGCAAATCGTGGCGCCGTAGCTCGCGTTCTCGACATTGCATCCGGTGAAGACCGCGCCGCTCTTGGTCTGGATGGCCGCCCCCACCGCGAACCCCGAGTAGGGAGCATACGCGTGCGCGAGCGCCTTCGTCGCGGCTCGTTGCAAGGCACCCCAGGCGCTTTCGTCCATCACATCGACTCCAAGACACCGCTAAGCAGCGATTCGAAGCGCGGCTGAACACGGCCGGCGGTCTCTTGTACTTCTTCGTGGCTCAGCGGGCTCTTCGAGAGCCCGGCAGCGAGGTTCGAGATGCACGAGATGCCTAGGACACGAAGGCCCATGTGCCGTGCGGCAAGCACCTCGAGCACGGTGCTCATCCCCACCGCGTCCGCACCGAGCGTCCTGAGCATCTGGACTTCGGCTGGGGTTTCGTAGGCGGGCCCCAACAGGCCGGCGTAGACACCGCGTTGGAGCTCGAACCCCTGCGCAGCCGCAACAGCGCTCGCAGTTTCGATGAGTGCTGGGTCGAACGCCGTGGTCATGTCGAGAAATCGAGGACCCTGCTGCTTGTCGTTTGGGCCGACCAGGCTACTCGCTCCGGTGAGGTTGAGTTGGTCGGTGATCGCCATCAGGGCACCGGGCTCGAGCCCCGGCCCAATTCCCCCCGCCGCGTTTGTCACGATCAACGTCTGGGCTCCAAGGATGGCCATCAACCGGACCCCGAACGCGACTTCGCCCGGCGAGTTGCCCTCGTACAAGTGGGCGCGTCCTTGCATCGCGACGATGCGCTTGCCCGCCTTTTGTCCTGTGACGAGGTTGCCCGCGTGTCCCTCCACGCTCGAGAGCGGCATGTGCGGGATCTCGCCGTACGGGATTGCGTGCGCACCCTCCAACCCGTTCGCGTAGTCGCCGAGCCCGGATCCGAGGACCATGGCGACGTCCACCGTTCCGGTCTGATCGGCCACGGCCTCTTTGGCCTGATTGAGTGCCTCCATCATCGCGTCCGCATTGTACGCTACCTCGGCTATAGTGCCTGCCGGATGACGAGACGAGTAGCCATCGCCTGTTTGATGCTGTTGCTCGCGTGTGCCGGTAGGGGCGTCGACGGGCCTACGGGCGAGACGGCTCGCGAAGTCTCCGAGACGGACGACCTGCCGAGCCTCGTCGAAGCTCCGGTGCTGGTGTCGATCGTACCCATCGCGACGGCGGAACTAATCCCCCGCGATTGCGCCAATCCAGTGGAAGAATCCTGCAATGCGCTGGACGACGACTGTGACGGGGTGATCGACGACGGCTGTGGATACGGGACCGGCCTCATGCAGGTCACCGCTTCGTGGGACACCGGCGCGGACATCGACCTCTACGTGACGGGGCCGCTCGGCGACACACTGAGCTTTCAGCGGCCGGCGACGCCCTTTGGTGCACGAGTGGATCACTCAGGGCGAGGCGACTGCGCTGGCGACATGCCGAATCCGCGGATCGAAAACGTTCGGTGGGTAGGTACACGGCCGACCGACGGAATCTACGAAGTCGAGCTGCACTATTGGGGTGAGTGTATCAGCGGCGGCGGGCCCACCGACGTGACGGTTTCGGTTGCTGTCGGGCGTCGAATCGCGGGTCAATACCGCCATAGCTTGGTGCCTGGAGAGCGGATCCGCGTCGTTCGGTTCGTCATCCAATGACCGCCCGCCGGGACGGCGCACGCTTTGCTCTGAGCTTGGCGCTACAAGCATGCATTGTCGGCGGGGTTGCGCTCACGGCGCGGTCCGGTGGGTCGCCGTCCACAGTGGTCGTTGGCTTGGCGCTGTGCTTCGTGCCCTATGCGGGCGCTCTCGTGTTCTCGCGTGCTGCATCGAGCAAGCGAGCCCTCGACCGGATCGCGCTCGCCTCGGCGTTGCTCTTCGGTGCCTTGTTGCTCTTCGCCCCGCCTCTGTTGTCCGACGACCTGTACCGCTATCTTTGGGAGGGTCGGCTCTGGCTCGAAGGGCTCAACCCCTACCAGCTCGCTCCGGACGATCCTGCGGCGGCGCACCTACGCGACGGCCTGTGGGCGAACATCAACAACAAGCCCCTCACCAGCATCTACCCCCCACTTTCGCAGCTCATCTTCGTCATCGCCCAGTGGCTGGGAGGGGAGGTCTGGACGCTCAAGTTGCTCGCGCTTCTCGCCCACGCGCTCTCGGTTGCCTTGGTGGCACGGGCGTGTACCGAGCGGAAAGCCTCGCTAGCGATTGCTCTCAACCCGCTGTTGCTCAGCGAGGCGGCGCTCAATGGCCACTTCGATATCTTGTGCGGCGTCTTGCTCCTCGTGGCGGCGTGGGCCCTTTCGCGGCAACGATTCGCGCAAGCCGGCCTCGCGGCATGCGCGGCCGTCGGGCTCAAAGTCGTGGGGCTGGTCGTGATCCCGCTTTTCGTGCGGCGGCCTCGCGTGTTGATCGCGGCCGGATTCGGCTCGGCCCTCTTGCTCGTGCCTCTCGTTTGGTCGCGTGCGCTGGTGGACCCGGCCTCGGGTGCAGGACAGTTCGCAGCGCGTTGGCGTGGCAACGAAAGCGCGTTCGCATTGGTCGATCGGCTTAGCTACGCGCTCTTCGATCCAAATCTTGCTCCGCTCGTCGCGCGTTCCATCGTTGCGGCCCTCTTGCTCGGCTTATGCGCTCTGGTCGTCTACCGTCGCGTCCCCCCATGGACGGCCATCCGTGCGCTCGTCTGGGCGGTGCTGCTCTTGTCGCCGCAGGTCCACCCCTGGTATCTCGCATGGCTTCTTCCGCTGGAGGTTGCCGCCGGGGGCTCGGCTGGCCTGGTCTGGAGTGCCGCGATCCTTTGCGCCTATGCGCCGCTCGACCGCTGGGTCGCCGAAGGTGTCTGGGACCTGCCGCTTTGGGTGCAGATTTTGGAGTACGCGGTCGTCGGCCTCGCCCTGATCCTCGATCCACGGCGTCCGACCCTTGCTCGGCCCGCTCCTGAAGGGCAATTTACTCCGTGATTCTAGCGGGTTGGCATGCGATGCTGCCTCGATTTTCCGGGGCCTCGGTTTTGGCTTGCAGGGAGGGCGCGAGCCCTTAGACTACGCGCCCCTGAATCCCAGGGACAGACGGATTCACCATGTACGCGGTCATTCAAACAGGCGGAAAACAGTATCGAGTTGCCGAAGGCGACACGATTCGCGTCGAAAAACTCATAGGCGATGTCGGCTCCAACGTGGAGTTCACGGACATCCTGATGGTCGGTGGCGAGAAGGTCGAAGTGGGCAAGCCCCATGTGGGTGGCGCCAAAGTCACGGCCGAAATCGTTGCCCAGGACCTCGCCAAGAAAATCATCGTCTTCAAGATGAAGCGCCGCAAGGGCTATCGGAACCGTCGCGGTCACCGGCAGCCATACACCGAGCTTCGCATCAAGAGCGTGAAGGGCTAAGGGAGCGCCATGGCACATAAAAAGGGTCAGGGCTCAACCCGCAACGGCCGCGATTCCAATCCGCAGTACCGTGGCGTCAAGGTGTTCGGTGGCCAGACCGTTCCCGCAGGCAGCATTCTGGTTCGCCAGGTTGGCCAGACGTTCCACCCGGGTGCAAACGTCGGCGTGGGCAAGGACTACACGCTTTGGGCCAAAATTGACGGCGTCGTCACGTTCGAGCGACGCGGTCGAACCGGCAAACGCGTCGCCGTTTACCCCGCCGACAACTGAGGAGCCTCTTGCAGGAGCGTTTCCCCGCGCCCGAGTTTGACTCCCCCGCAGGGAGCGTCTTCCCTCCTCCCGCTGGGCGCAGGGTCTATTGCAACCGCAACCTGAGGCTCGACCAAGTCAAGGCTGTCGGCTTCGACATGGACTACACGCTCGCGATCTATCGCCAGGCCGAGATGGATCGGCTGAGCATCGAGGCGACCGTCAGCAAGCTGGTCAAGCGGGGCTACTCCGAGGAGCTCCTGTCGATGAAGTACCGGACCGACTTCCCAATAAGAGGCCTGCTCATCGACCGCAAGCTCGGCAACGTGCTCAAGATGGACAGCCATCGGTACGTAAAGACCGCGTTCCACGGGTTTCGTAAGCTCACGCGCGAAGAGCGCCGGCGGGCGTATCACACCCGGCGACTCCGTCCGGGCACGGAGCGCTACCACTGGGTCGATACCTTGTACGGGCTGTCCGAGGTGGCGGTCTACGCGGCGGTCGTCGAGCATCTCGAGGCGTCTGGAGGCGCGCTCGACTATGGGCAGCTGTTTTCTGACATTCGGGAGTGTGCCGACCTCTCTCATCAGGACGGCTCGATTCTCGACCCCGTGCTCGACGACCTGCCCCGGTATGTCGACCGCGATCCCGGTCTCGGGGTGCTGCTCCACAAGCTGCGGAGTGCCGGCAAACGGCTCTTTCTCGTAACGAACTCGGGACCCGACTACACCGAGGCCATGATGTCGTATCTCCTCGATCAGGCGCTTGAGGAGTATCCGAGTTGGAAGAACTACTTCGACTACATCTGCTCCGCTTCCAAGAAGCCGAGTTTTTTTACGGAGAAGGCGCCCTTCGTCGATGTCGAAGCGCAGGAAAAGACCCGGAAGCCCAAGCGGGGCCGCGTCTACACCGGGGGCAACATCGCTGACCTTCAGCGGGCCCTGGGCTTCGCCGGCGATGAGGTCCTCTACGTGGGCGATCACATCTACGGCGACGTGCTTCGAGCCAAGAAAGAGTCCACCTGGCGGACCGCCATGATCATCCAGGAGATGGACGGTGAGCTCCGAGTGCTTCGCGAGCACGCTCTCAATTTCGAGCGCGCGGACTCGCTCGAGCAGATGCGCGGCGCGGTGCAGGACGAGCTGCGCGAACATCAGGCGCGTCTCAAGAGCGTCGAACGCAAGCTCCACGACCACGAATCGGGCCCCGAGAAGGCCACGCTGGATGCGAAACGCGTCCGTCACAGGCGCTCGATCGACCGATTGCGGGCGCAGCTCAAGGATCTGGACGCCGAGCATTCGGCGTTGCAGGACACCCTCGACGAAGCGTTCCACCCCTTTTGGGGTTCGGTTTTCAAGGCGGGCAGCGAGGTTTCGAGCTTCGGCCATCAAGTCGAGCAATACGCCGGGCTCTACACGTCTCGCGCGACGAATCTCGCGCAGTACTCGCCCATGCACTACTTCCAGAGCCCGATGCACCGCATGCCGCACGAGTCCGGCAGTTCGCCGGGGGCCTGAAACTGGGGCGGGGCGGCCGGGCGCCAGCGCGCGGGATGACCGCGCAGGCGTTTTCTTGTTCGCAAAACGTCTCGCCTGTCTATACTGCGCGCTCACTCACAATGGAGCGTGTTATGGCGAAAGCGGCCACCAAGAAAAAAAGCAATAAGAAAAAGCGGACGGCGAAGAAGTCCACATCCAAGAAAACGGTGAAGAAGGCCGCGAAGAAGCGCTCGGCGCCCAAGAAGGCCGGCAAGAAGAAGGCTGCCA
>CBDURI010000002.1:0-38656 GCA_965369435.1 uncultured bacterium | reverse complement strand
ACCATACCCAAGGCCCGCGAACGCGCCAACCGTGCCGGTGCCCTCCACATGGGTCACCAGCGGGACGCCGAGGTACCCCCCCGTGAACGCGCCCGAGAGCCGAAGGCTCTTGATATTGCCCCGAAGCGCAAGCACGGCGCCGCCGCCGAAGCCGGGGTCGTCGAGTGGCCAGCTCTTTCCGAGCCATTGGAAGTAGCCGCCGATGTGCAGAGGCCCGGCCACGCCATAGGATCCGTCTAGCCAGAGGGTCGGCTGCCATTTTCGTCGACCGTTGAACTTGGATACGGTGCCACCGAACACTCCGTCGAAGACGACGAGATCATAGGCGTCGGCGGAGGCGGTCCGGATACTTCCGAGCAGTACACAGCAGAGCACCAATGAGCACAGCAGGACTGGCATGAGCGCGGCTCGCTTCACGCCCAAGGCTGTTACCACAGCTCAGATGGGGACCCGCAAAACCTGCGGGACCGGGGCTGCGACTCAGCCCGCTATCGCCGCGACGATGACGTCCGAGACATCGAATTGTTTGAGGAAGTCCGCGCGGGCTTCCTTCATTTGGCTGACCCACTGCTTGTAGTCGGCATGCCGCCCACGCCCCTCGTAGAAACGGCTGGGGTTCAGAATCTCGGCAGGGACCTGGTCGACGAGGCTGGCGTTTTCGGGAGCGTCAACGTCGACTATCTCGTAGCCGAAGTCCGGGTCCTTCTTCCATTTGATGGTGCCGCTCAGGAGCGCCTCGAGCATTGCGCTCGAATGGCGGATCTTCACCTTGAGCGCGTTGTTCTCTTTGGTGTCGCTCGCCTCGCCGCCGATGTAGCCGGTGTTCATCAGCCACATGGTGACGCCCGGCATGGTCGCGGCAAGCTCTGCGAAGCGCTTCGCCTGCAGCCCGTGTTTCGCTGGGAAGAACGGCTGCGTGAATGGCGAACGCGTCTTGCCGCGGTCCTTGCCTGCGGCGCTCGTCTTCGAGGTTTCGCCGAGCATGAAGTAGCCAGCGGCCTGCTCGGGCGACGTGAAGCGAACGATGCCCGGCATCGCTGCGTCGCGCCCCTCGTCCCGGTTGAGAATACCCATCGACTTGACCTGCGGGACGTTGTGCAGATCGGCAGCCTCGGGGATTGAGCTCATGGGCACGATCGAGCGGCCGTTCTGTGTCCAGACTACGAAATCCCAGCCGTCAGCTGGAATGCCCTGGCTGTCCACCACGTCATCGACATTCACGCCGCCTGCAATGTACTTGTCGACGTTCTCCGCCTTGGCACCCGTAGCGATCAGGATGTCGCGAAGGCGCGTGACGTCCTCGACCGAAAGCACACCCTTGATGAAGTCGAACGAGCCATCCGCCTCGAGAAAGACGTTCTCGAGCCACGCATCGCTACCGATGGTTGCCGTGAACAGAACCGGTTCGGTCTCGAACGACAGGCCGTCGGTCTTGGCGAAGCAGCCGTTCTCGGTGATCGAGAGTGCCCCGTGCGGCCACAGCGCCACCATATCGTCCTGAATCGGCTCGGTGAGGTCACCTTGCTTTGAAAACGTGGTGGTCGTCTTGCCCGTCCCCGACAGGCCCATGATCGTCATGGTGAGCTTGCCGCCATCCGAGGCGGTCACAGCCTTGGCACCCGCGTGAAGAACGAGCCCGCCCTCCTGGTATACGTAGTGGTTGAGCATGCGGAGAATGCCCTTCTTCGACTCGCCGAAGTAGTCCGCGCCTATCACGTGCGTCGTCCAGTTCTCCATATCGACGATGATCGCCTGGCCGCCCGGCATGTCGTCGAGCTTCAAGTCCGGCGTGTAGTAGAGCCGGAAGATCGGTTCGAACGATGAGGCCAACTGCTCCTCGGTCTCGACATCGGAACGGGGGAACGCGAGAATCTGCTGCATGCCTGCGATATTCGCGCCCTCTGGGGTGTACAGCCACGTCGTACTAAACGAGCGGTCGCCCAGTCCCACATAGCCGTCGATGGCGATGAGCTTGCCCTTGTCGGCGATATATTTCGCCTGGTGCTCGATCAATCCACGGGCCTTGTCCGGATCCATGATCTGATGGCTCCACCGATCTTCGGTGTCGATGATGTAGGTGTACTTCGCCATTCGCGCTTTGTTGCGCGACACCTTGTTGATGCTGCCCGCCGCCGTCTGTTGGACACACGGGGTGTGTGCAATCGCGAGCTCACGAAGCTCGGGCTGGCCGGGGTTCTCGATATACTCGACGTCGAAGGGACGGGGGTCTCGGGTCGCCATACTCTCTCCGCTTTCTCAGACAGTGCCATATGACAATGTTTCCCGTGCGTGTCCAGGAGCAAGGAGAGTTGCCGGCCACCAGACTCGAAGTAAGGTGCACGCCGTGCGCGCGGTGCCTCTAAATTCTCGCGAAGCTTCATATTTCGAAGAGTCGAATTGGGGCGATTGGCGCTGGCAAGCGCAGCACTCGGCGACGAATTTACAAGCCCTCGACAAGGCCCTGACCCTCACGGATGCGGAGCGAATTGGCGCGAGCCGCGCGATGGCCGCGGGCCTGCCGATTTCGATCACCCCGTACTATTTGGGGCTCTGTGACCCGGTCGACCCGGACTGCCCGATTCGCCGCCAGTGCATCCCTCGCGCGGAGGAGGCGATCGCGGTCAAAGGCGACCTCCGCGACCCATTGGGTGAGGAGGCTCACGAGGTCGCCCCTCACCTGATTCAACGCTACCCGGATCGCGTCCTCTTGGTCGCCACCGATCGCTGCGGCGTCTATTGTCGTTTCTGTACGCGATCGAGGCTCGTCGGCGATGGCGGTGGAGCACGCTCGATGGCTGCCCTGAGCCCCGCGTTCGAGTGGATCGAGGCCCACCCGGAAATCCACGATGTCATCGTCTCGGGCGGCGACCCCTGCGTGATGTCCACCGAGCGGCTTGCCAGGCTCCTCCGGCGGCTTCGGGACATCGACCACGTCGACTATGTGCGCCTCGCCACGCGGGCGCCGGTCACCCTCCCCCAGCGAATCACAGAGGAGCTTTGCCACGCCATTCGTGAGAGCCACGACGCCACTTGGGTGATGACCCATTTCAACCACCCGAAAGAACTGACCGACGAGGCACGCGCAGCATGCGCGCGCATGGCGGACGCCGGCCTCCCGGTGATGAATCAAACCGTCCTGCTTCGAGGCGTCAACGACGATCTCCACACACTCGAAGCATTGTTTCGAGGTCTCGTCCGGTCGCGTGTTCGGCCCTACTACCTCTTGCAAATGGACCCCGTCGGCGGAACTGGGCATCTACGGACGCCGTTGCGGCGCGGCATCGAGCTGATGGCAGCCCTTCAAGGACGCGTGAGCGGAATTGCGCTCCCCAAGCTCATCGTCGATACGCCAGGCGGCCTCGGCAAAGTGCCAATCGGGCCGAATTACCTGGTGAGCGAGGGCGGCGGCGTGACGGTGCTCGAAACGTTCCGCGGAGATCTCGTCGAGTACTACGACCCACCTGAACTCTGAAACGCTTGCTTTGTGCCCCCGCCGCGTGGCAAGGCCCCACGGTTGTTGTAGAGGAGGACCCATGCAACGAGCTCTAACGCTCCATCAAACAACCATCGGGAAAAAGGTGATCATGGCCCTGTCCGGCGTGATCATCGTGGGCTTCACCATCGGGCACTTCCTAGGCAACCTGAACCTCTACCTCGGCCCAGAGGCCATGAACGGCTACGCCGAGAAGCTGCAGAGCTTGCCGCCTTTGGTATGGGGAACACGTCTGGTCCTGCTGTTTGCTTTCGGCGCACACATCTGGGCCGCAGTCTCGCTGTGGGTCCGCAATCTCAAAGCTCGAGGCTCGCGCTATGAGAAGCGGAACGACCTCGCGACCGACTACGCGGCGCGGACGATGTACTGGTCAGGTCCGATTCTTTTTCTCTTCGTGGTGTACCACCTATTGCACTTCACGATCCTGCCAGCACATCCCGGCGATGTGTATCGCAACGTCGTCGAGGGCTTTCAGAACCCGGTGATCGCCGGGGTGTACATCGCCGGGAATGTGGCCCTCGGCTTCCACATCTTTCACGGCATCTTCAGCGCGTTCCAGACGCTTGGCGCCAGCCATCCTCGGTACGACACCTATCGCCGCGATGCAGCCATCGCGATTTCCGCCATGATCACCATCGGTAACCTGTCGTTCCCGATTTCGGTGCTCGCTGGGCTAGTCACACTGTAAAGGTCGTCATGGAACTTCGATCGAACGAACCGACCGGTCCCATCGAGAATCGCTGGGAGAAACACAAAGAGGCGAGCAAGCTCGTCGCTCCAGCCAATCGTCGGAAGCACACCGTCATCGTCGTGGGGAGTGGGCTCGCCGGCGGTGCGGCGGCCGCTTCGCTCGGCGAGATGGGCTACAACGTCAAGTGCTTCTGCTACCAGGACAGCCCCCGACGCGCGCACAGCATCGCCGCACAGGGCGGGATCAACGCCGCGAAGAACTACCAAAACGACGGCGACAGCGTTTACCGCTTGTTCTACGACACGGTGAAGGGCGGCGACTTCCGTTCCCGTGAATCGAACGTCTATCGGCTCGCCGAGCTCAGCCTGAAGATCATCGACCAGGCGGTAGCGCAGGGCGTGCCGTTCGCCCGCGAGTACGGTGGCCTGCTCGGGAACCGCTCGTTTGGGGGTGCACAGGTTTCACGCACCTTCTACGCGCGCGGGCAAACCGGTCAGCAGCTCCTGCTCGGCGCATACCAGGCGCTCAGTCGGCAGATCGAAGCAGGCACCGTCGAAATGTTTCCGCGTATGGAAATGCTCGACCTCATCGTGCACGACGGCCGCGCCCGCGGCATCGTCACGCGCTGCCTCACAACCGGTGAAGTCCGACCACACATCGCGGACATGGTCGTTCTTTGCACGGGCGGATACGGCAACGTTTTCTACCTCTCGACCAACGCGAAGGGCTGCAACTGCACGGCAGTTTGGCGAGCGCATCGCCACGGCGCCGCGTTTGCGAACCCCTGCTACACGCAGATCCACCCGACGTGCATCCCGCAGGCTGGCAGCTACCAATCGAAGCTGACACTCATGAGCGAGTCGCTCCGCAACGACGGCCGCGTCTGGGTTCCGCGGAAGAAGGAAGACGTCACGAAGCCCCCCGAGGACATTCCCGAAGCGGATCGCTACTACTACCTCGAGGAGCGTTACCCCGCGTTCGGCAACCTAGTCCCGCGCGACGTGGCTTCGCGCAATGCGCTCTACGTCACCAACGACGGGCTGGGCGTGGGCGCGAAAGTCGGCAGCGAACGACGCGGCGTCTATCTCGACTTCGACGACGCCATCAACCGCCTCGGCGAGCAGACGATTCGTGAGCGCTACGGCAACCTCTTCGAGATGTACGAGCGCATCACCGGAGACAGCCCGTACGAAACGCCGATGCGGATCTACCCGGCAACTCACTACACGATGGGCGGCCTGTGGGTGGACTACAACCTCGAGACCACCATTCCCGGGCTCTTCGCCGGCGGCGAAGCCAACTTCTCCGACCACGGCGCGAATCGCCTCGGCGCGTCTGCGCTCATGCAGGGCTTGGCAGACGGGTACTTCGTGCTGCCCTTCACCGTTGGCAACTACCTCGGCGAGGTTCGCACCTTGCCTCCCCTCACCGAAGAACACGCAGACGTACGCAAGGCCGTCGATGCTGTCGCGGCACGCGTGCACAAGTTGATGAACGCGCCAGACCCCAAGCACGCGCCCGAGCACTTCCACCGTGAGCTCGGCATGATCATCTGGAGCAAGTGCGGCATGTCGCGTAACAAAGCTGGCCTCGAAGAAGCGCTCCGGGAGATCCCGAAGCTCCGCGACCAGTTCTGGCGCGAGGTGAAGATCACGGGCACCGGCACCGATCTCAACCAGACCCTCGAACGGGCGGGTCGCGTGGCCGACTTCTTCGAGCTGGGCGAGCTGATGTGCCTCGACGCCTTGAAGCGCGAGGAGAGCTGCGGCGGCCACTTCCGCGAGGAGCACGAAGAAAACGGAGAGGCGCTCCGTGACGACGAACACTTCAGCTACGTCGCAGCCTGGGAGTGGACCGGCAATCCGGGCGAGCCTCGCCTCAACCAAGAGCCGTTGACCTTCGAATACGTCAAGCCCACCAAGCGGAGCTACAAGTAGGGGATCGATCGATGAGCGAAGAACTACTCAACCTTACTCTGCACGTGTGGCGCCAAGACGGCCCGAAAGCATCCGGCCGATTCGAAACCTACCAGGCGAAAAGCATCACGACGCACATGTCGTTCCTCGAAATGCTCGACGTCGTGAACGAAGAGCTGATCGAACACGGCAAGCTTCCCATCGCGTTCGACCACGACTGCCGGGAAGGAATCTGTGGCACCTGCGGGATGGTGATCAACGGCGTCGCCCACGGGCCTCAGAAGCTCACCACCGCCTGCCAGCTCCACATGCGCCAGTTCAAGGACGGCGCTGAGATTTGGCTGGAGCCATGGCGCGCGCACGGGTTCCCGATCATCAAGGACCTCATCGTCGACCGAACGGCGTTGGACCGCATCATCCAGGCCGGTGGCTACATCTCGATTCGGACAGGGAGCGCCTCGGAAGCCAACGAGCTTCCCGTTCCAAAGGAAATCGCCGACCAGGCGATGGACGCGGCGGAGTGCATCGGCTGCGGCGCGTGCGTAGCAGCCTGCCCGAACGCTTCGGCGAGTCTCTTCACCGCCGCCAAAATATCTCACTTGTCGCTTCTGCCGCAGGGGCAAGCCGAACGACAGGACCGGGCGCGCACAATGGTCGCGCAGATGGACGCCGAGGGCTTCGGCGGCTGCACCAACCATGGCGAGTGCGAAGCAGCGTGTCCCAAAGGGGTGAGCCTGAGGTGGATTGCGCGAATGAACCGCGAGCTCGTGCGTGCGATGGTGAAGGCCGATACGCCGATCGAGAGCCGCGAGCGCTAGGCGCGTCGGCTATCCCACACGAAACGGCCGACGGCTGCCATGACCGCAACGGCAACGAGGAGCAGCGTCGCGGCGGTGTAGCGTTCGGCCAGCTCGCTCAGTGACTCCCAGTTGTTGCCGACCGCGTAGCCAAGGGCCATCAACAAGGCGTTCCAGAGCGCCGCAGAGATCCCCCCGAAGACAATGACCCGGCCTGCGCTCATTCGAGACAACCCGGCGCCGACGAAGAAAAACGCTCGAAGCACCGGCAAGAACCGATTGACCGCGAGGTACATCGCGCCGTGCCGCTCGTAGCCACGACGCACTGCGTCGAGGGCCCGTGTGGCGCTAGGCGTTTTCAAGAACGGAGGCCAATTGTCTTCGTGGTCTGCCAGCCAAACGCCAAAGCCCCACGCCGCGAGCCCGCCTAAGAGCGCGCCGAGCGTCATCGCGAGGTACACGAACGCCCAATGCAATTGCGAGCGAACGGCTAACGCCACTGCGAACAGTGCGACAGTATCTCCGGGCATTGGCGGGAAAACGTACTCGATCGCACTGGCGGCAACGACGAGCACGTAGGCCCAGTATTGAGATCCGTGCTCCAATATGTGCAGAAATTCGTCAAGCATCGGAACAACACATACGCTGCTGAACAAGGTCGGTGTAGCACACTGGCCGGCTCGACATCGGCATTCGATGGGTCAATCTACTTCAACGCAGGTTTAGAACAGTGGCGAGCGTAGATCCCTTGGTGTCGGTGTTGCAACGTCCCAACGTACGGGTCGACGACGTTGCCATCATCCTTGCCACCGAAGCCGACCCGCTGCTCGACGATCGCACGATGCGGCGCGGTCTCGATGGCCTCGGCGCCGAAGCATTGATCCGGCGCGGCCTTCGCTCGACGCCTGAGCGTGACGGACGGATCCTCGCAGAGCTGCTTTTCGAAGATCTCGGGTTCGAGGGCGACCACGACGATTACTACAACCCCTACAACAACTACCTCGACAAAGTGATGCTCCGCCGCAAGGGGATTCCGATCTCACTTTCGGTGCTGACGATAGCGGTCGGCGAGCGGGCGGGGATGGAAGTCGAGGGCGTGGGGTTCCCTGGTCACTTCTTGGTCCGCGTCGGCGGGGCCAACGGCGTCTATCAAGACCCGTTCCACGGTGGTGAACTGTTAGACGGTCAAGGCTTGCGAAAGCTCGCCGCACAGTTCCTCGGTGCGGAAATGGCGATCCACCCGAGTTACCTCGAGCCAGTGGACTGCCTCACGATCACGATTCGTATGTTGGCGAACCTCAAGAACGCGCATCGCCGCCAAGGAGACTACGCCAGGGCCATGCTGGCGTGCGACCACTTGGTCGAGCTCACGCAGGCGCCGGAGCACCGCCGCGACCGCGGTTTGCTGGCCCACGCCTTACGCACCTACGGCGCCGCCTCGGAAGACTTGGCCGCGTATCTCGAGGCGCGACCGGACGCCAAGGATGCCCAGGTCATCAGCCGCGCCCTCGAAGAGGCCCGAGAGCAAGCCGACCTGGTTTTGCACTGATTCGAGGCGGCGACTTTACGGCCACTTTACGGCCATTTTGCGGCGACTTTACTCTTGCCCACGGCGTGCCATGACCCCGGCCGACCGGTGAATTCGCATGTCGATCGAATCCCTCAAAGCGCTGTTTCGGGCCGAGCTCGATGAGCTATCCGCGTATCGGGTGCCGCCTGCCCCGCCCGCGGTGAAGCTCGATGCGAACGAGAGCCCCTGGCCGTTGCCACCGGCGGCCCGCGCACGGATCGCGGCCGTATTGCACGCGAGCGAGCTGAATCGCTACCCCGACGGCCGAGCGACCAAGCTACGTGAAGCACTGGCCCACGGACTCGGCGGAAGCGCGGACGAGTACGTCCTGGGGGTTGGTTCGGACGAGCTCATCTCGCTGATGGCGACCGCGATGTGTCGATCGAGAGCGAATGCGGAGCGCCCGGCGGTCGTGTTCCCCGAACCAACGTTCGTAATGTATGGGATGACGAGCCGCGCACACGGCTGGCGCGCGGTCGGTGTGCCCCTGGACGGCGCATGGGACCTCGACGCGGATGCGATGGCTGACGCGCTCGAACGGACGAATCCCAACGTCGTCTACTACGCAAGCCCGAACAATCCCACTGGCAATTGTTTTTCGCGCACCAAGCTCGAAGCGCTGATCGACGCCTTCCCCGACTCGCTGCACGTCATCGACGAAGCGTATGGGCCCTACTCCGGGCAGTCGTTTGCCACGTTCGCAGAGGAACGCCCTCACTGCGCATTGATGGGCACCTTGTCCAAAGTGGGGTTTGCAGGCATTCGGGTCGGCTGGGTGCGCATCCACGAAGCACTCTCGGCGGAGCTCGAGAAAGTGCGTCAGCCGTTCAATCTCAACACCGCTGCGCAGGAAATCGCGACGCTCGCACTGACGGACCTCGCCCCAGTCATCGAAGAGCACATCACCAGCGTCGTCGCGGAGCGCGAACGACTCGCAACGGCCCTGGACGAACACGAGTCGCTCCGATGCTTCCCAAGCGATGCGAACTTCCTGCTAGTGCAGTGCGCCGGTGATGTCGGGGAGCTATGCGCCGCGTTGCTGCGGCGCAGTATCGCCGTGCGGCAGTTTTCAACCGGGGATTCGCGGGTCCGAAGCTGCATCCGGATCACGGTTGGAACCCCAGAAGAGAATCAGCGTCTCATCGAGGCGCTCCGCGATATACTAGGCTAGCCGATGTCCGTAGCACGAGAGATGACGCCCGAACGGGCCATTGAAGCGTTGACCTGGGCGGCCGACGTGGCCGGCGATCCCGCGCTTCTCGACCGGAAGCCCGAGCGGCCCGCGCCCGCCGAGTGGCGTGCGGTGCCGCAGCCGGTGTTCCGCGAGCTCATGGACCGTCTGCTCACCTCGAAGCATCCCGAGCCTGGGCTCGACGCCATCGAATCGGTGGGCTGTCTCGACGCATGGCTGCCTGAAGTCGCAGCGATGGTTGGCTTTGGCGACAACGAGTGGCGCCACAAGGACGTCTGGAAGCATACCAAGCAAGTCGTCAAGCAATCGGTCCCGCGCGCCGAGGTTCGCTGGGGCGCCCTACTCCACGACATCGGCAAACCCAAAACGCGTCGCATCGACGACCGTGGAAACGTGACCTTCCACGGTCACGCCGAAGTCGGCGCTGCCATGTTTCGCAAGCGCGTCGCCGACCGGATCGGCTTCGAAGGCGCCGAGCGCGACCGCATCCACTTCCTCATCCTCCACCACCTTCGCGCAGCCCAGTACGACGAAGACTGGACCGACGCTGCCGTCCGCCGCTTCTACAACCAAATGTCCGATGGTCTTCGCGACCTGCTCGACCTCAGCCGCGCAGACATCACGACGAAGCGCCCGGAGAAGCGGCGTCGTGGGGTGCAACAGATCAGCCTGCTCGCAAAACGAATCCGCGAGCTCCAAGAAGAAGACAACAGGGTCGCGCCACTTCCGAAGGGCCTGGGGACAGTGATCATGGAGGCATTCGGCCTCCCACCGTCGAAACGCCTCGGGGACTTGATGAAGCAGCTCACGGCCGCCGCGGAAGCAGGGGACGTCGAACCGCAGAGGCCTGCCGAGTACTACATCGAGTACTTGGCAGACCGCCGCGAGGAATACGGTCTGGAAGACTAACGCCGGCACTGACACCGACGTGCGTCGACTTCTACGTAGGAGGACGGCTCGGGATGGGCGCGATGGAGCGTCGACGTTACGCAGCTATCGACGGTAACGGAGTTGAAGGACGCCGCCGCCAAGCCTGCTCTGCACGCGAAGGTTGAGCTTCTCCTCGTGAGCAACTTTGCGCTGGTTCAAAGTCACACCGTAGATGGCTAGGATCTCCGCCCGGCGGTACAGCTTCTGCAGGTGCTTGGAAAACGTGAAGCGCCGCACCCTGGGCCTCTCGAGCCCTGCGGCGACGATGTCTGGCTTCTTCAGTACCGCGGCGAGGAGATATGGGTTCGTCACGCCGAGCACCACGGCCGGCACTGCGAGTTGGGTGGTTTTGATCGCCGGCAGGGGCGCATCGGCAGATGCATCCTGGGCGCCGAAAACAGCGGCAACGAAAGCGCACAGGAAGCAAAGAAGCCCAAAGGAGGGACACCTACCTCGCGCACTCGCACTCAACTGAACACTCTGCCTCGCCATCAACCCGTCCTTAAGTATCTCACAAGCCACTTATTAAGCTAGAGGGGTGAAATTCGAACAGAATCCGTGACCCCACTGGGCAGCACGCTAACTTGTTTGCCCTGGGAAGCAAAGCCCCTGTGTGCCTTTTTACGAGATGTTTACGTAACGTGGCTCGAGGTCGCGATGAGGGGCTGAAAGTGAAAAGCCCGGACAGTGCCGGGCTTCAAGCTAAGTGTATGAAATAACTCTTAGCTTACTCGGTCACAGGTGTACCGCGGCGTAGGTAGGCGGGGATGTCCAAGACCGCCTCATCGTGAAGTGCGCTCGCGCCAAATGCCCTCGTTCCCGCGTGCTGTGGGACGGCGGCAGGCACTCCCTCGAGCGTCGAAGAGAAATCCTCGGCTCGCGGAGGGGCCGGGCGCATGGCCCTATTGGCGGCAGTGCCGTTCGAGCTCTGAGCGCTCGACATCGCGTGGTGAAGGCCCAGCGGAATCGGTGAGGCCGCCATTTTCTCGAAGCCGGTCGCAATGACTGTGACCTTGACGGTGTCCGCCAGGTCGGGATCGGTGACGACACCGAAGATGATCTCAGCCTCCTCGTGCGCAGCCTGCTGCACCAGTCCTGCGGCTTCGTTGATCTCGCGGAGCTTGATGTCGGGGCCAGCGGTGAAGTTGATGAGGATGCCCGTTGCACCCTGCACCGACACCTCGTCGAGAAGCGGCGAATTCACGGCCATCTCGGCGGCTTCGAGCGCGCGGCGGTCGCCCTTCGCGATGCCCGTGCCCATCAGCGCGCGTCCGTTGCTGGCCATGATCGTCTTCACGTCGGCGAAGTCGACGTTGATCATGCCGGCGTTGATGATCAGATCGCTGATGCCTTGCACCGCTTGGAGCAGCACGTCGTCGGCGCGGGCAAACGCGTCGAGCATGGTGATGTCGTCGTCACCGAGCGACATTAGGCGCTGGTTCGGAATCGTGATGATGCTGTCGATGGTGTCGATGAGCTCTTGAATGCCGCGCTCGGCATTCTTGGTGCGCTTACGTCCCTCGAAGAGGAAGGGCCGCGTGACGACGCCCACGGTCAACGCGCCTTGGTCCTGCGCGACCTGTGAAATGATCGGAGCTGCGCCTGTGCCGGTGCCGCCGCCCATTCCGGCGGTGATGAACACCATGTCCGCGCCTTCCAAAGCCTCGGACAAGCGCTGCACATCCTCGAGAGCAGCCTTGCGACCGACGTCCGGATTGCCCCCTGCCCCGAGTCCGCGCGTGAGCTCCGGACCGAGCTGAATCTTCACAGGAGCCAAGCTGCGGTCCAACGCTTGCGCGTCGGTGTTGGCCGCAATGAACTCGACCCCATCGAGGCCGCTTTGAATCATCGTGTTGAGCGCGTTGCCGCCACTGCCGCCAACACCAACGACTTTGATACGTGCATGAAGTTCTGCGTCGTCTGCGAACTCGATCGAGATAGCCATCGATTCCTCCTAAAACACTTCTCTAAACCAGGCGCCGATCTTGCGACTGAGTCCACGACTCGCGGTCACTTCGATTGTGCGCTCGGGCGCGGACGTTCCCGCTAGTTGCTCCGCTCCGTGCTTCACCAAGCCAACGCCCGTTGCGTAGGATGGGCTCTTCACGACGTCGACCAATCCACCTATGCCCGTGGGTGCTCCACGACGCACCGGCAGGCCGAGGACTTCCTCGGCAAGCTCAGGCAATCCATCTAGGAGAGTCGTCCCACCAGTGACGATCGCTCCAGAAGCCAACATGTCCATGTAGCCGGTTTCGGCGATGACGTGACGACACGCGGCGAAGATCTCTTCCACGCGTGGCTCGATGATGTCGCAGAGGACCCGGCGGGGCAGCGAGCGCGGAGGCCGCCCCCCGACCGAAGGCACCTCGATGGTTTCGTCGTCGTCGACCATGCGCGATGCCGCGCAGCCGTACTTGATCTTGATGCGCTCGGCCTCGGCCATCGGAGTGCGAAGACCCGTGGCTACGTCGTTCGTGAGGTTGATTCCGCCGATGGGAATCGAGCTGGTGTGCACCACCGCGCCGTCGACATAGATGATGATATCCGAGGTGCCGCCGCCGATGTCGATGAGTACGCCGCCGATCTCTCGCTCGTCGCCGCTCAGCACGGCGTGCGCGCTGGCCAGAGGCTGCAACACGACCTCTTCCACGAAGAGTCCGCAACGCTCCGCGCACTTCGTGACATTCGCTATGCACGTCGACGCGGCGGTCACCATGTGCACGCGTGCTTCGAGGCGGACGCCAGCCATGCCGATGGGTTCCTTGATCCCGTCCTGCTCGTCGACGATGTACTCCTGTGGAAGCACGTGAATCACTTGGCGGTCGCCGGGCAGCGGCACGGCCTTGGCCTGCTCGAGGACCCGGGTGACATCCTCGATCGCGACCTCCCGGTTCGCGATGGCCGCGACGCCGTCTTGGTTCATGCCCCGCACGTGGCTCCCGGCGATGCCGGCGTAGACCGCGTTGATCTCGACGCCAGCCATCGTCTCGGCTTGCTCCACCGCCGCACGAATCGCCTGCACGGTCGACTCGATGTTGACGACGACGCCTTTCTTCAAACCCTTTGAAGGTACGGAGCCTATCCCGATGATGTCTAGGCCTTCTTCCGACTGCTCTGCTACGATCGCACAGACCTTCGTCGACCCCAGATCCAACCCTGCAATGATCTCGTTTTCCGCCATCCGTCGCCTCTCTCTGACCCATACCGAAACGCGATTTGGCGAGACAACTTTTGTGCAGAAAAAAATGGGCCCAAATGCGATTTTCGCCTGCCTAGATTTAACCCTTTCAACGAGGCGTCCAACCCTCGTTTGGTCTACGGGAGGCGGACGGTGACTCGTTCAGGACTTCGGACGTTGTCGAGGTATACGTAGGAAGGTCGCGTTTTCTCTCGGGCAAGTCGTTCGAGGACTTGGCGGAGGCGGCGGAGCTTTTGGCGGTGCTGCCCGTTGCCCAGGCGGACATTCATGCCGTCATTGCCGATGAAGAGCTCGATTCCATGGACACCTTCAAAATGAATTTCCGACACGGGCTCCCGCGTCGCGAGGCCCGCACCTTCGTAGTCTTGCAGGACCGCCATCGAGCGGAGGAGGATCGCGGTGCGGTAGTCGAGGTCGTCGTAGAAACGCTCCGAGGCGATGCCAGTGATGACCGGCAGGTCGACGGGGTCGTCGACGCCGAGGCGCTTGAAGACGGCACCCTCGTGGCTCACCAGGTAGAGCTGGTCCAACGCGACCAACGCGACCGGTTGGCGTTCCGTGATGTCGATGCGAATGCGCCCGGGAAGCTTGCGCACCACGTTTGCCTCCTCGATCCACGGATGCTGAAGCAAGTGATGTCGGGCATCTTCGCTCGAAATCTCGAAAATGTTTGAACCGATCTGGAGCCCCGCGGCGCGACGGACGTCGATGTCCTCGAGCTGCTGGTTGCCCTCGACCATGACCTCCCGAATGGCGAAGGCAGTGGCGCTGTGGGCGTACTGGACGCTTTGGTCCCCGAGCCAAACCAAAGCGGCTAGCGCGAGTCCGACGCCGACGACTTGGACTCCACGGCGCAACAGGCCCCGTCGCTGAATCATCCAGCCGCCCACGTTCTCTCGCACCCCTGCCGCCCGTTCTCGCCAGCTCGGCCTGGGCTCGCTGCGACGCGGTTTCTTCGGGACGGGCCGTCGTCGATTCTGATTGCGGTCGGCGCGGACGGCCTTTCTTGTGACCTTCTTGCGCGCTGCCTTTTTCGGAGGCGCGGTGCGGGTAGACCTCTTCGACGCCGCCTTCTTGGCCGTCACGTTCTTGCGAACAGGACGCTTCGCGGCCTTCTTCTTCTCGGGGGGCTTCCTTTGAATCGGCTTCTTGCGCGCCGGCTTCTTCCGAGCTGCCGATGGGGCCCGCCTGCGGTTCATCGGCGGAGCACCTCGAGGAGCTCTGACCCGGTGCGCGTGATATCCCCGGCGCCGAGCATGATGACGACATCACCCGGGCGCGCCCGCTCTCCAATCGCTTCAGCTAGGTTCTTCCGGTCTTCCACCAACGTCACGTCTCGATGCCCATGCGCGCGAATCGCCTCGGCGAGGCGGCTCGCATCAGCCCCTTCGATCGGTTTTTCGCCCGCCGGGTAGACCTCGGTCAAGAATAGGACATCGGCGCGGTTGAAGGCTCTGGTCAGCTCGTCGAAAAGGTCTCGCGTCCTCGTGTAGCGATGCGGCTGGAAGGCGACCACGATGCGGGAACCGTACGCTTTTTGGGCAGCCTCGAGGGTGACTTCCACCTCGGTCGGGTGGTGTCCGTAGTCGTCCACGACCGTGATGCCAGCCTCTTCCCCGACGATCGAGAACCTCCGCTGCACGCCTTCGAAGCTCCTCAAGGCCGCACGAACCTGGTCGTGGTCGACCCGCAACTCGTCGGCGACGGCGATGGTTGCAAGCGCGTTCAAGACGTTGTGGATACCCGGCATACGAACTTCGAACTTGCCCAAGCTTTTGCCGTGATGCTCGACATCGAAGCCGACCGATAAGCCGGAAAACACGGGGTTGCGTGCTCGGTAGTCCGCGTGCGCCGAGAACCCGTAGGTCACGATGCGTTTGTCGAGCCTCGGCAGGACGTCCTGCACATTGGGGTCATCGAGACAGGCGACGACCAGGCCGTAGAAGGGGACGCGATTCGCAAAATCGACGAAAGCTTCCTTCACGGCCTCGAGGCTTCCATAGTGGTCGAGGTGTTCTGCATCGATGTTCGTGATCACCGCAACAGAAGGGATGAGATGGTGGAAGGAGCCGTCGGACTCGTCGGCCTCAGCGACCAGCAGGTCTCCGGCGCCCCTGGCTGCGCCCGATCCGAGCGCGTTGAGCTGCCCCCCGATGATGACCGTCGGGTCGAGGCCCGCTCCGCGTAGAACGGTCGCGACCAGCGATGTCGTCGTGGTCTTTCCATGCGAGCCGGCAATGGCGATACCGTCTTTGAGCCGCATCAGCTCGCCGAGCATCTCGGCCCGGGGGATCACCGGCACCCCTGCCCTACGGGCCGCAACCAGCTCGGGGTTGGTTGGGGGGACCGCCGACGAAAAGACGACGACGTCCGCGTCGGTCACCTGCTCGGCCTCGTGGCCCACGTAGATCTTCGCGCCCTTCTCAGCGAGGCGGCGCGTGTATTCGTTGTCGCGGAGGTCGGACCCCGTCACTTCGAAGCCGGAATCGAGGAGCACCTCTGCGATACCGCTCATGCCGACCCCGCCGACGCCTACGAAATGAACGGACCGAATTCTGCCGCGAAACATGCTCGCTTACTCCCACACGGCTCCATCAACGACAACCGGGCGGCGCGGGCGATGGGTCGCGGGGCGCAAAGCAACTTCGGAGCCGCCGAGACGGAGCATCGGCGACATTGCAAGCCCAGCATAGCGCACGCCCGGCGGCGGCTCACTCTCGGGCGCCGCCACGGGTTCTCCTCTGGGCTCCGCGCCTCCGAGCCATCCCATCATATCGTCGACGATGGCTGCCGCGGCATCGGGCCTGCCGTGAGATCGCGCCGCGCGCGCCATCGCTTGCCGCCTCGCGGGATCGTCTAGCAGGTCCCCGATGAGCTCCCCCAACGCATCGACTTGGAGGTCCGCCTCTCGAATGCAGATCGACCCACCCTGTTCTTCGAGCGCCTTCGCATTCTTGGCTTGATGATCATCAGCAGCGAACGGGAACGGAATCAGGATGGATGGACGACCAATGGCGCAGAGCTCGGCCAAGGTCGTGGCGCCTGCGCGGGCGACGACCAGCGCCGCGTTCGAATAGGCGCGCGCCATCTCATCGATGAAGGTCACGACCTTGGCACGGATACCGAGCTCCCGATAGGTCGCCTCGACCTCCTCGCGCATCGACTCCCCCGCCTGATGCACGACGTCGAGGTCACGATGGGCAAGGCCCGCCTGAGCGAGCGAGCGCGGGAGATCTTCGTTCAGTTTCTGGGCGCCCTGCGATCCGCCGAGGACGAGCACGGTGCGCGCGCGGGACTCGAATCCCTCGGGATCCGCGATCGCGAGGCGCGCGTGCTCGACGAACTCGCGCCGAACCGGATTGCCCGTGAGTCGCGACTTGTTCTTCCCGAACACCTCTTCGGTCTGCTCGAAGGCGATGTAGGCGCGGTCGACGAAGCGGGCAAGGATTCGATTGGTCATCCCGACGTAGGCGTTTTGCTCGAGAACCGCGGTCGGGCGCCCCGACAGCGATGCGGACATCAGCACCGGACCCGACGCGTAGCCGCCAACACCCAACACCAAGTCCGGCTCGAAGTCGCGCATGAGGGCCGACGCTTCCTTCATCGCCGTCGGAATGCGCGCGAGGCTCTTGAAACGTGCGCTCACTCCCTGACCTTTGAGGGGAGTCACTTTCAGCAGCTCCAGGGCCTCGCCACGCCCCGGAAGAATGCGCGCTTCGATGCCACGTGCGGTGCCCACGAACTTCACCTCGAGCCCGGGGACCCGCTGCCGAAGCTCCTCGACGACGGCGAGCCCGGGAAAGAGATGTCCTCCCGTGCCACCGCCGGCAACCATGATGCGTTGGATCATCATGCACCTCCCTTGGCCGTTCGTAGCCTCGGCTGGGGTCTCTTCGGTTTGATGCGCGCCGGGGCTTCCACCGTCCGCGACACGCCGTAACGCGAGGTGTTGAGGATGATGCCGGCCGCGGCAGCGTTCACCAGAAGTGACGACCCACCGTAGCTGACGAAAGGAAGTGCCAGGCCCTTGGTGGGTAGGAGCCCCATGGCGACCGCCAGATTGGTAAACGCCTGAAGGCCGATGAACAGGGTCATGCCTACGGCGAGGTAGCCGGCGTACTCGTCCTGCGCGCGCCATGCGGCCCGAAGGCCGCGAAAGACCACCCATCCGAAAGCGGCGCAAAGGAGCACGACTCCGATGAAGCCAAGCTCTTCGCCGATGATCGCGCTGATGAAATCGGTGTGCGCCTCCGGCAAGAACAACAGTTTCTGGCGGCCGTCGCCCAAACCGACGCCCGTCCAGCCGCCGGAGCCAAAGCTCATCAGCGATTCCGTGATCTGGTAGCCGGCGCCCTGCCTGTGCTCGAACGGCTCGAGGAACGCTTGGATGCGGCGCATTCGGTAGGGGGACGATGCGATGGCGGCGTACCCGACCGGGATGGTCAACAGCACGCAGCCCAGCAGGTAGCCCGCCTTCGCACCCGCGGCGAAAAGCACGACGAACGTCAGGAGCGCGATCATCACGGCGCTGCCGAAGTCGGGTTGCGCCAGGCACAGGAGCATCAAGAGGCCAGCGACGAGCACATGCGGGAGGAACCCGATAGAGAACGTTCGCATTTGGTTCGACTTCTTCGCCAACGAGTGGGCGAGCCACATGATCATGGCGAGCTTCGCCAGCTCGGCGGGTTGCACGTTTACGGGTCCCACTGTGAGCCAACGCGTCGCGCCGCCTGCACTGCGTCCGAATCCCAGAGCGACGGCGATCATCAGCACTATGGACACCAGCAGGACGGGATACGTCGAGCGCCGGAGCAGGCCGATGTTGAGACGGGTAGAGACGACGAGGACGATAAACGCGGCGGCAGCGAAAATCGTTTGTCGGACGAGGAAGTGGTGTCCGTCCCCGAACATGTTGTTCGCGTAGACGGCGCTCGCGCTGTAAACCATCACAACGCCGAACGCGATCAGGCCAACGAGCGTCGCAGCGAGCGTCACGTCGACGGGGCCTGGCTCCACCGGAGCTATTGATTTCGACGCGCGTGTCATGGTTGCTCTCCCAGGGTTTCGACGGCTCGTTGGAAGCGATCGCCACGCTCGGCGTACGATCGGAACATATCGAAGCTCGAACAGGCCGGCGCCAGAAGTACCGTGTCGCCGGGCCGAGCCAGTGCAGCAGCGTGCGTGACCGCGTCGCTCATCGAGGACGCATGCCGGAACTCGACTGGAGAACCTGCGAACGCCCGCTCTAGCAGCGAGGCAGCCTCGCCGAGCACGACGACCGCCCGCCCCTCTTTCGACATGCGCTGCTGAAGTGGCTGGTAGCTTCCTCCCTTGTCGACGCCGCCAGCGATGAGAACGATTTTGCCTTTCGACGGCGTCAAACCGTCGATCGAGGCAACCGCGGCACCCACATTGGTGGCCTTCGAATCATCTATGTACTCAACACCGTCGACGGAACGAACGTACTGCGTTCGGTGAGCCAGGCCCCTGAACTCACGGAGCACCGAAGCGATGTCATCGTCGTGAACACCGAGCAAGCGCGCCGCAAGCGCAGCCGCGCAGGCGTTCGACACGTTGTGCGACCCTCGAATCCGCAGCTCGCCAACCGGCACACGGAGGCCGCTCTGCAGATCCGTGAGCACACCGTCGATCACACGAACGTCACCGGCACGCCCGCCGAACAGCACCACCGTTCCGTCGTCCTCGATGAGCTCCCGGAGATCGGCGGCGTCGGCCGGTAGCACCGCAAAATCGTCGGCATTCTGACGCTCGAAGATGCGGGCCTTGGCAGCCGCGTAGGCTTCGAACGACGGGTAGCGGTCGAGGTGGTCGGGGGTGATGTTGAGCAAGATGGCGACGTGGGCCTTCATCTGCGACACGCGTTCGAGCTGGAAGCTCGAGAGCTCGACGATGACGAGGCCGCCCTTCGCTCCGGCGTCGGTGCCCGCAGCCTCGATCATGGGGCGGCCCAAATTGCCCCCAACAAACACCGGACGTTCGAGCCGGCGGCTCATCTCGCCGATCAACGTGGTGACGGTGCTCTTGCCATTGGTGCCGGTGATCGCGACGATGGGCGCCTCGATGAAGCGTGCTGCGAGCTCTATCTCGCTGATGACCGGCACACCACGCTGTTCGGCTCGGTCGAGCTGCGCGAGTGCTGGTACGCCCGGCGAGACGACGATGAGGTCCAAGTCCTCGAAGGCGCTGTCGGGGTGCCCGCCTAGCACGAGCTGCGCGCCGAGCTGCTCGGCTTCGGTTGCCGCAGCACCCAGCGCCTCTCGGTTGCGCTGGTCGTTCACGACGACTCGCGCCCCGCGCCCGGCGACAAAGCGCACGACGGCCAGCCCGCTCTCGCCGAGCCCGACCACCATCGTGTTTTTCTCGGAGAGATCCACAGTTACCTCAGCTTCAACGTGGCCAGGCTGAACACCGCCAGCATGATCGCGATAATCCAGAATCGAACGATGACCCGCGGCTCGGGCCAACCCTTCTTCTCAAAGTGATGGTGAATCGGCGCCATCAAGAAGATGCGCCTCCCCGTGAGGCGGAAGTATCCGACCTGGAGGATGACGCTCACCGCTTCGACGACGAAGATCCCGCAGAGAATCACGGAGAGGAGCTCGTTCTTGGTGAGAACCGCCAGCGCACCAAGGCCGCCGCCGAGAGCGAGGGAGCCCACGTCACCCATGAAGACCTGGGCGGGGTATGTGTTGTACCAAAGGAACCCGAATCCGACGCCAACCATGGACGCCGCAAAAATGCTGAGCTCGCCGGCGCTCTCGATGTGAGGAATATCGAGGTATCCGGCAACGACGTTGCCGAACAGGGTCAGACCCGCAAGGTATGCAAGGATGGCGTAGGTGCCTGCCGAGATCATCACCGGACCGATGGCCAGGCCATCGAGGCCGTCCGTCAGGTTCACCGCGTTCGATGTGCCGACCATGACGAACGAGGAGAAGATGACGTAGAGCCAGGGTGGCAGCTCGATCGGGTACTTCGAGAACGCGAAGAACGGAGCAGCGAGCCGGTGCCGGATTTCCAGCCAATCGCTCGGCAGGCCGGCTTCGCCGTAGTAGAGCCAGCTGCAGACGAGAATCGCAGTGCCGAACTGCAGAAGGAGCTTGTACCGGCCCGACAGACCCCGGGCCGAACGCGTTCGGATCTTGGACGTATCGTCGATGTAGCCGACGACGCCGTAAGCCACCGTGATCAAGGTAACGACCCAGACCATCGAATTGGAAGGGTCCGCCCACAATACCGTGGAGAGCACGAGCGCCAGCAACATGAGAGCGCCGCCCATGGTGGGTGTCCCGGCCTTGGACAAATGCGTCTCCGGGCCGTCCGTACGAACGACCTGGCCGATCTGCTTGCGCTGCAATCGACGAATGAACCAGGGATAAAGCCCAAAAGTCAGCAAGAGCGATGTCATCGTCGCCATGAGGAAACGGAACGGGACGTACCGAAGAACGTTGAGAAAGGACAACGATTCGTGCGTGTGCAGCGGATAGAGCAGGTAGTAGATCATCGTCGCTTCCCTTCGAGAAGGGGAGCGATCACGCGTTCCATCTCCATCGACCGCGAACCTTTCACCAAGATGACGGCGTTCAAGGGAAGGCGTCCGGAAAGCTCTCCACAGTTAGCCGCATCGTCGAACCAAAGCGTATCAACACCGCGAGCGTTCGCCGTCCCAACCGCCTCGCGCATCGCCTCGCCGCAGCCCACGAAGAGAAACACCCCGGCACCGGAGACGAGTTCACCAACCTGTTGGTGCGCCGCCTCGCTGTGGGCTCCCAGCTCCTTCATATCGCCGAGCACAGCAACCAACGGCGCCTCGCGCTTGGCTGCGATCGCGCGCGCAGCATTCAGCGCCACCTCGAACGATGCAGGATTCGCGTTGTAAGAGTCGTCGATGATGAGGCGGTCACCGCTCCCCACGCGGGGTTGCATGCGGCCAGGCGAAGGCGCAACTCCTGCCATTCCCCGAGCAGCATCCTCGATCGACGCTTCCAAACCGAAGACGATTGCCAGAGCGCCCGCCGCATTGAGAACCGCTCCCTCCCCCAACAACCGCATCGCGATCTGGACGTCCCGACCGCGAACTTGAAACCGGGCCCGGGTACCGTCCGCGTCGACATCCCAGTCGATGACGCGTACGTCGTTGCCCGCAGTACGGCCGTAGAAGAGCTTGCGCTTGGCACCCACGACTGAGGCGCGCTTCTTCAGCGGCGGGTCATCCCCGTACGCCACGGCTACGCCGTCCGGAGCAATGGCATGCAAGAGCGAGACTTTCTCATCCGCCACGGCTTCCACTGAACCGAGTCCCTCGGTGTGCGCCAGGCTCGCCCGCGTTACGATGCCTATGTCGGGCGCCGCAATCTCGGCCAATCGCGCGATCTCGCCCGGCTCGCTCGTTCCCATCTCGATGACGGCCGTGTCGACTGTCTCGTCGAGCTGGAAGAGCGTCATGGGAACACCGATTCGATTGTTGAGGTTGCCCGTGGTCTTGAGCACTCGGTGACCCGATGATTGCAGGGCGGCGGCGGCGAGGTCTTTCGTGGTCGTCTTGCCCACGGAACCGGTGATTCCAACGACCTTTCCATTCCATGCGGCGCGGTGGGCCTTCGCAAGGTCGCCAAGGGCGAGTAGCGTGTCAGCCACCTCTACCGCGCTCACGTGGGCGGGAAGCGACGTTCCACGCTCCACAATCACCGCCGCAGCCCCTGCATCCACCGCTTGCGTCACGAACTCACGCGCGTCGAATCGCTCGCCACGCAACGCCACGAACAGGTTACCGGGCTGGACAGCTCGGGAATCCGTCACCACACCGCGCACCCCTTCCCACGCTGGCCCGCCCGCAGCGCCCTGCGTCGCAGAGACCACCTCATCTCGACCAAACCGCGCCTGATTCGTGGGGATCGGGGTGGCCATCACACCCTGCCCGCCACGCTTGCAATCGCCGCTCGAGCTTCTTCCCGATCGTCGAAGTGCGTTCGCTCGGTCCCGACGATTTGGTAGATTTCGTGACCCTTGCCCGCCAGGAGCACGGTATCGCCGGGAGCGGCCGCTCCAATGGCAGCTTCGATCGCCTCCCTGCGATCGATCAGCGCGCAGTAGCCGGCGCTCGCGTCCGCAAGCGCGCCTGGCTCGATACGCGCGCCGCCAACCTGCTTGGCGCCCGCTTCGACTTCGTCGATGATACGTTGAGGGTCCTCGGTTCGCGGATTGTCGCTCGTCAAGACGCAGAGGTCCGCGCGTTGAACACCGACCCGCCCCATCTCGGGCCGCTTTCCCTTGTCGCGGTCGCCGCCCGCACCAAACACGACGATCAAACGGTTGGGGGTCAGGGCGCGCATCGTCTCTAGGACCCTTCGCAAGGCATCGGGCGTGTGCGCGTAGTCCACGAGCACGGCCACATCATGGGGGTGCGCAATCCGCTCGAGCCGGCCGGGGCTTCCCGCCGCAGATTGCCAGGCCTTCGCAACCACGTTCAGCTCCAAACCGAGTGCGTAGGCACAGCCGAGCGCGACGAGGAGATTCTCGAGGTTGTGTTCTCCGAGCATGGGGCTCCGGAGCTCAACCGAGCCCGCTGGGGTCTGGACTCTGGCGTGGATCCCATGCCGCGTCGCGGACCATTCGATGGCCACGACTTCGGCGTCACTTCCCTGCCGGCGTGAGCAGCGGATGACTGGACCGGGCAGTCGGGCCGCGAGCTCTGCGCCGTACGGATCGTCGACATGAATCACGGCGTGCTTGGGCGCGAGCTCGGTAAAGAGGCGCGCCTTGGCCTCGCCGTAGAGCTCCATGCTTTCGTGGAAGTCCAGATGGTCGCGGGAGAGATTCGTAAAGGCCGCGACCTCGAAATCGAGCGCGTCGACGCGATGCATCGCCAGGCCATGGCTCGAGACCTCGAGCACCAGATGCGTGGCCCCCGCATCGAGCGCTTGCCGCGCGAAGCGCGATATATCGTCGCCCTCGGGGGTCGTATGAAGGGATGGGCGTTCGGCGCCCGCGACCACGAGCCCCGTCGTCCCTACCAGCGCGGGCGTGGCCGATACCCCCTCGAGGGCCTGCTTGACGAGATAAGCGGTCGTCGTCTTGCCGTTGGTGCCCGTAATCCCAACCGTGTGGAGCACGCTGGTCGGTCGCCCATAGACGAGCTCCGCAGCGCGGCCAAGACCAGTGCGCGCGTCTGGCACCGTGAGCTGTGGAATACCGAGAGCCAAGAGCTGCTCCGCCATGACGGCGGCGGCCCCTCGCTCCAAGGCGTCGCTCACGAATCTCACCCCATCGTGCGTTTCACCCGGCACGGCGACGAACAAGTCTCCGCTGCTCACCTGGCGAGAGTCGTGCTGGACGCCTCCCACGGCCTGCGTCGCCGAACCTGCGATCCGGCCCCCGACGCCGTTGCTCTGGAGTTCCGCTAGTGTCATGCCTCGGCTCGCTTCAGGGGGCATTCGGCCTCCGGGATACCGCCGCCGTCAGCGTTCTCGGGCGCGCGCTCGGGGCCACGGCATCCGCGTCGAAGCGCCGTCGCTCCAACTGAAGTTGAACCACCGACCCGTGAGGCACGGCCTTGCCGGGAGCGGGTTCTTGAGAGACCACGACGCCCGAGCCTTGGACCTGGCCGACCAACGACTCGGCGTGCAGAGCAATTACCGCCTGTCGCAACGGAAGCGAACGCACGTCTGGCACGGCGCTCTCGCCCTTATCGACCGCTTCCTTCTCTGGGGCGGGCTCTGCTTCGGCCACCGCGATTCGCTGTTCCTTCTTCTTCGCTAGAACCGCCTGCCTGCCTGCCGGCGCAATCCCCATGTGCCGCAGCGTGACCTCGGCGATACGCCTGAAGACGGGGCCTGCCACCGTCCCACCGTAGTGCGCGATCACCGGCTCATCGATGACGACCGAAATGACGACGGCGGGGCGCTCCGCGGGAGCGAACCCGATGAACGATGCCAACCACTTGTCCTTGGCATAGCCACCGTGAACGTAGTCCGCCTTCTGCGCGGTCCCTGTCTTGCCCGCGACGAGGTAGCCGTCGACCGCCGCTTCGATCGCGGTACCGCCCGGCTCCGTTACCGCCGTCAGCATCTGTCCCACCAGCTTGGCCACACGTCGCGGGACCACTTGCCGGCGAACCCGCGGCTTGTTCTCTTCGACGGTCGCGCCGTGCCCATCGGTCATCCGTCGGACCAGCATCGGTTGCATCAACCGGCCTCCGTTGGCGATCGCGCTCATCGCCGAGGCAAGCTGGACGTTTGTGACGCTCATGCCCTGACCGAACGACACCGCAGCCGTATCGATCTCGTACCAACGACGGTAGTGACGAAGAATACCGGCCGTTTCGCCGGGCACGCCCAAACCGGCCGGTTCGCCAAAGCCGAAACGCCGAAACCCGCGGTAGAGAGCTTTCTTCCCGAGGTCTTGCGCGATCTTCGCGATACCGATGTTACTGGAGTACGCGAGGATCTGAGTGGGAGTCAGCCATTCGTAGGGGTGTGCGTCGTGAAGGAGACGCCCGCCCACGCGCGTGACCCCGTTCTCACAGTTGATCGACTGATTGGGTTTGACCGAGCCGGCCGCCAACGCCGCTGCCATGGTGAAGGGCTTGACGGTGGATCCGGGCTCGAAACGGTCGACGACAGCACGGTTACGCCGGTGAGCGGCGGTATGTCTGGACGGCTCGTTGGGATTGAAAGGTGGGTAGTTCGCCAGTGCCAAGATCTCCCCGGTCGACGGATCCATCACGACGACGCTTCCCCCGCGGGCCTCGAACGTGCGCACCCCCAGCGCGAGCTCCCGCTCTGCGATATGCTGGATCGCCTTGTCGATGGTGAGGACGACGCTTTGGCCTTGGATCGTCCGGTCGTCTTCCATGTCGTCCGCGAAAACCACGTGACCGCGTCGATCGCGAATCGCTTCAACGCGTCGATCCGAACCTCGCAGCTGCTCCTCGTAAGCCAGCTCGATTCCCTCGATGCCTCGGCCGTCGATGTCCGCGAAACCCACGAGGTGAGCCGCGAGGTGGCGGTTGGGGTAGTAGCGTCTCGCCTCGGCCGTCAACTCGACGCCCGGAATGTCGAGCTCACGGATGCGCGTCGCTTCGTGGGGGGTAACCCGACGCTCGATCCACACGAAGTACCGGTCGGCCGCAAGTCTCTTCGCCAGCCGGTCCGAGTCGACGTCGAGAATCTTCGCGATGCGTTTCGCAACGGTGCGGGGGTCTTGCTCCATTGCTTTGAGCCGGCGGGGATTGGCGTAGACGCTGTCGACGTCCACGCTGACCGCGAGCTCCGCCCCGTGCCGATCGTAAATCGCACCCCGTCTCGGAGAGACTCGCAGATGCCGAAGGTGTTGGTCTTCAGCCATTTCACGCAGACGATCGCCGGACGAGATCTGGATGTGAAAAGCGCGAACGATGACCAGCATCGCCACGAAGGTCACACACACGCCGAGCAACGCGATTCGAGCCCGAAACCACCGCTGCCGCCGATTCTTCACCGCACCCTCCCCGCGGCCGCGCGACGGGACTTTTCCTTCATGGTCACGATGCGGGTCGGCTTCGGCATCTCCATGCCGAGAGTCCCGCGCGCGATGGTTTCGATGCGCCCGCTCTGCCGAAGCGTGGCGGCTTCGATCGAGAGCAACCGACGATCCTGGAGGAGCTCGCGTTGCCGTCCACGCTCCTCACTCACCTGGTATCCGAGGCGAACCGTTTCGAACCGAATGGAGAGGTGAACGACGAACGCGCCGGCTGTGGCAAGGACCGCGACGCACCACAAAGGCAGAAAGCGTCCCTTCATGCGGCCACCTCGAGGCGCCGGGCTGCGCGAAGTTTGGCGCTGCGCGACCTGCGGTTGTTTGCCCGCTCGTCGTCGGAGGCGATGATCGGGCGTTTCGTCAGGGGCGAGAGATGCTCGCTGTCGCGGAACGTGTGCTTCACGATTCGGTCTTCCAGGGAGTGAAAACTGATCACTGCGACGACTCCCCCAACTCGCAACACGCTTGGGAGTTGCTCGAGCAAGGCTTCGAGCTCAGCCAGCTCCTCGTTCACCGCGATACGAAGGCCTTGAAAGGTCTTGGTTGCCGGGTCGATGCGCCCACGTCGGCCGCCGGTTGCGCGATGCACCGCGCGCCGTAGGTCGGTCGTGGTTTCGAGATCGCCTTCCTCGTATGCCCGCCGCAACGACCGCGCGATCTTCCGCGATCGATGCTCCTCGCCGTATCTGTAGATCAGGTTGGCCAGCTCCTCGGCGTCACAGCGGCCAATCAAATCGAGCGCGCTTTCCCCTTCGGTCGGATCCATGCGCATGTCGATCGGCCCTTCTTTTGCGAAGGAAAAACCCCGCTCTTCCTGATCGAGCTGCGCCGAGCTGACCCCGAGGTCAGCAATGATGCCGTCGACGTGCTCGATGCCGAGCGAAGTCAGCACGTCGCGAAGGTCACTCATCCTCGCTTTGCGAAGCGTCGCGCGCGCGCCGAACTCGGCAAGTGCCGCGCCTGCAGCCTCGAGGGCGTTTGGGTCGCGGTCCGTTCCGATCAAGCGGCCGTCGGGTGCACTTCGCTCCAGGATCGCTCGCGCGTGCCCTCCTCCACCGAGGGTCACGTCCACGTAGATACCGCCCCCTACTGGCGCGAGCTGCTCGAGAACCTCTTCGAGCAGAACCGAGGTGTGCTCGAACGCACTCACAATCCGAGCTCCGCGAGTCGTCTGGCGATCCCCAAACGGCGCTCCTCGTCACTGAGAACGTCCGTGCGAAGGTCCTCGAAGCGCTCCTTCGCCCAGAGCTCGATGTAGCTTCCCATTCCAGCCCACAGCGCGTCTCGCTTGAGGCGCGCGTGCTTGCGGAGCGTCGCCGGAATCAGAAGCCGCCCGACCTTGTCCACCTCACACTCGACAGCGCCGGAAACATAGATGCGCTTCAGTGTCACCACATCTGCATCGAACTGTGGAAGCTCCGCCAGGCGCTGCTCGAACGCCAGCCACTCGGCCATCGGGTATGCGACGAGACAGGTGTCCAACCCGGTCGTCAGCACCAGCTTCGAACCGCCCTGCGCCGTCATCACTTCACGGAAGCGAGACGGCACCGAGGTGCGGCCTTTGGCATCGATGCTGTGCTCGTAGCGACCTCGGAACAATCTAACCCTCTCGTCCTAGTTGGCGCCCGATTGGCACTTGATCCCACAAGTTCCCACCAAGGCTGGAAACTAAGGCCCGGGCTTGTCCGATGTCAACTTCTTTCTGCAAGCCAAGTGATAGAATTCAAAAGGTTTTTCGCCATCGCGCAGAAGGCCCTCAGGGGGCGGATCGCGGCTGGGAACTCCCCACCCTATCCACAGGAACACGCGAGCCCCCCCGAGCCTTCCTCCCAGGGCCCGATCGAGCGTTCCCCATCACCGTTCCCAGGGACGGGCGTGAACCTTCCCAGGGACGGGGATGGCGTTTCTGGCTGTTTTTTTGGGTGGTTCGGTCTGTTTTGGCCTGTTGGGGGCGTGCTATTCTCGTTGTCGGTGGATCCGATCGACGAAGCGTGGGCTCGGGTCGAGGCCGAGTGGGGGAGCGAGCAGGCGCATCGCCGGTTCGTCGGGGTGTGCGTGGCGCTCGATCGGCTCCCGGAGGCCGGAAAACGCTACCGAAAGGTCCGCGAGGCTGACCCCTCCCGCCGGGACTACGCGGTCACGCGGATCGACGGCTTGATCGCCCTGGCGACGCAGCAGCTGCAGGACACCCGGGTCGAGCCGGCCCGCGCCGAGCACAAAAGGACGCTGACATGGGCCGCGTTCTTTATGATGTTGGTGTTGATGGGGGCGGGGATCTTACTCTTGATGCGAGGGTAAGCCCCGTCGGAGCGGATCCGGGCTGGGGATGCAGGTAGATTTCGCGGCGAAAGAACTGACTGTGAAGCTGGTCTACTACGGGCCGGCACTGAGCGGGAAGACGACCAATCTGCGGGCGATTCACTGGCTTGGCACATCGAACGCCTGCGGTGAGCTGATGACCCTCGAGACCCAAAACGATCGCACCCTGTTCTTCGACATGCTGCCGATCACGGTCAGCTCGCAGACCGGTCTCAAGATTCGACTGAAGCTGTTCACGGTTCCCGGGCAAGTGATGCACAACGCGACGCGACGACTGGTTCTGCAAGGGACGGATGGTGTCGCGTTCATCGCAGATTCCCAACGCGGCGAGGCGGATGCCAACCGTGAATCCTTCCTCAACCTCAAACAGAATCTCGAGGAGAACGGGATCGACCCGCAGCGTGTCCCGATCATCATTCAGTTCAACAAACGCGACATGGAAGATGTCCGCAGCGACGAAGAACTGGAAGCGATCGCGAGCCAAAGCCGCGAATCGATCTACAAAGCCGTTGCGACGCGAGGCTATGGCGTCATGCAGACGCTTCGCGGGTTGATTCGAGAGACCTGGGACCTACTCGAGGAAGAGCACCAACTCGAGAAGAAGTTTGGGATCAGCCCGCTCCGGTTCATGAACGAGATCGAATTGAAGCTGAAGCACAGTCCGGAGCGACAGGAACGATGATGCACGACGACACCAACGCCGCCGACATCTTGATGGGAGACGTCGTTCGACTCGAAGACGTGCTGAGCCGCGATTCGGTGACGTCGGTTTCCAAGTCGTTCTTTGCCCTGTTTGGACTGCCCGTACGCGTGATCTCCCACGAGGGAGACCTTCTCGCGGACGTTCATCGCGACCGACCGCTTTGCAACTACCTCAACACGCTGAGCAATGGCGAACGGCAATGTGCGAACACGGTGGGCGTCGTTCGGGACTTGGAGCCCGACGGCCAGACCATCGTGCATCCATGCTTCACCGGCGCCGTCTACCGGATCTCAGCTCTCGCCTATCAGGGACGCCCCATTGGCCGCCTCATCGTGGGTCCATACGTCCCTGCCGAAACTCAGTTGCCGCCGGCGTCCCTCACGTCGATTGACGAGGCAGTCGACGTGCCCACCGTTCGCGGACACTTCGATCGCATGCCGCGCGTACGAGAAGACATCGCCGAGGAGCTCTCCGCCCATCTTCGGGGCGTGCTCGAGTTGCTCGTCTTCTCCGGGCATCGCGCGCAGCTGGCCTCTACGATGCAGGTCGCGAGTGTCCGAGAAAACTACCGGGAGCTCGCCGAAAAGAACGAGGCGCTGAAGACCTCGTACGACGAGCTGAAACAACTCGACCAGCTCAAATCAACGTTCTTGGCCACCGTGAGCCACGAGCTCCGAACCCCGCTCACCTCGATCATCGGTTACGCCGAGATGCTCGAAAGCGGGGCTGCCGGCGCACTCAGCGACGGACAAGCGGAGTTTCTAAAGACCATACGCGGGAAAGCAGACCAGCTGCTGGGCTTGATCAGCAGCCTCCTCGACCTCGGCCATCTCGAGGCCAAGAACCTCGAGCTTCACAGCGAGGCGGTCGACCCACGCGCCCTACTCTCCGATGTGGGTTCGACGGTCGTGCCGAATGCCAATCGGCGCAACGTCGTGCTGGACATCGAGGTCGCGGACGACACCCCGAAGATCTGGGGAGACCCGGTTCGACTTCGGCAGATCTTGCTCAACCTCGCCGACAACGCATTGAAGTTCAGTCACGAAGGCGGAGCGGTGGTCCTCGCTGCGGAACCCGGGGAGATCGAGGCCGGAGGCCCGGCTGGCCTGGGCGACGCATTGTTTGCTGCGAGCCGGCCGGCCGTGGTCCTGACGGTGCGCGACGCCGGAATCGGCATTCCCGAAGAGAATCTCTCGAGGATTTTCGACGCCTTCTACCAGGTCGACTCAGGAACTACACGAGCTCACGGTGGCGCCGGTCTGGGGCTTTCGATCGTCAAACAGCTCGTAGACGGCCATGACGGAAAGATCGAGGTGACCAGCGCGCGCGACGAGGGCACAATCTTCACCGTGAAGCTTCCCGCCGCCCACGACGATGCATGACGAGTTCGCCAAGATCGAATGGCTGAAGAACCGCTTCGACCTCGATGGCGACTCGAAGAAACCGATAGTCGGTATCGGGGACGACGCCGCGGTGATCGACTTGGGCGCTGGGCCCACCATCGTCACGGTCGACACGCAGGTCGAAGGCGTCCACTTCAGGCGCGACCTGATCTCGTGCCGTGACCTGGGGTACCGCGCCATGGTCGCAGCCGCGAGCGACGTGTGGGCGATGGCGGCGATGCCAAGTGCCTCCGTCGTCGCCCTCTCCCTCCCGGCGGACTTGCCGGACGAACAGTTTCGTGAGCTGATCGAGGGTCTCGCCGAAGCCGCGCGCAGCACCGGGATACGAATCGCTGGCGGAAATCTGAGCGGAGGCGAATCGCTGACGGTCACCACCACTGTGTTGGGCTCGCCTGTCGCGGAACCGGTGACGCGCGACGGCGCCCGGCCCGGTGACGCCATTTATGTGACCGGGACACTGGGTTCGGCCGCTCTCGGACTTGCGATCCTCCAGAACCGAGCGCCGACGACCGGTCACGCTCCGGACTTCATCGAACGGTGGCGGCGGCCGCCGACGCATGGCCCGGCGGCGAAGGCTCTTGCCACCATCGCGACCGCAGCGGTCGATGTCTCTGACGGCTGCCTGCAAGACCTGCAGCACGTGTGCGCCGCTTCGAACGTCGGCGCGACCTTGCGCGCCGATGCGATCCCGAACGCGCCCGGCTACAAAACGGGATGCGAAAGCCTCGGCCTCGCTCCGACAGCACTCGCGCTCACCGGTGGCGAAGACTACGAGCTGATGTTCACCGCGCTCGAATCTCCTGAAGCGGAAGCACTAGGAACCAAGATCGGACGAATCGTCGACGGCTCCGGCGTGCGCGTGGTCGACGAGGCAGGCCAAGCCATCGAGTTGGATGCCACCGGCTTCCGTCACTTCTCGTAGATCCACGCTGCGCGGCGCTCGTCTTCGAACTTGGCTGCGCCTCGCGCCTCTTGTGCGAGCACCTCGTCGACCGATACTCCAGCGTCGACCGAGGCACGAAACTCGGGACCTCCGGTGAGCAGATCGATGGCGGGGCGATCAGAGACGAATTCGTAGGCTTCGGTCCGCCATCGCTCTTCGCTGGGCACAGACGGAAGCACCGCTGCAAGCATGCGAAGATAGGCCTCGTAGGGTCGAAACACCCAGGGATCGGTGACGTGAAGTTGCACCCCAGAGCAGGTTCGGCCCGCGTGCTTTTGAAATGTCGGTGTGAACTCGACGGGCCTCAACGAGACGCCGTGGAGATCGAGTTCTAGCAGCGGGCCCACGTCCAGACCGGGCCCGCCCCAGAGCTCGAACGGCCTAGTGGTACCCCTCCCTTCGGAAAGCTTGGTCCCCTCGACTAGGCATCCACCCGGGTACACCAGTGCGGTGTCGAGCGTCGGCATGTTAGGGGACGGCATCACCCACGGAAGATCGGTATCCCACCACTCCAATGCGCGCCTCCACCCGTCCATCTCCACGACGTCGAGCACCCCGCGGTCGATCTGCTCCCGGTCGCAGACCCAGCGCATGAGCTCCGCGATCGTCAGGCCGTGACGCACCGCGATCGGATGCAACCCCACGAACGAGAGATAGCCGTCACGCTGTGGCGCGCCTTCAACACGCACGCCGCCAAGAGGGTTGGGGCGATCGAGAACCACCACATCCGTCCCGACGGCTGCAGCAACTTTCATCATGAGGGCAGCGGTCCAAACGTAGGTGTAGTAGCGAGAGCCGATGTCTTGCAGATCGATCACGATCACGTCCAGGCCCCGCAACCACTCCGGCTTCGGGCTCAAGTCTTGCGCGTCATCGCCATAGAGGGAATACACCGGAGTCTCAGACGCGTCGTGGCTCCCGACCCCGACCATATCCTGAGCGGCACTCGCGAATCCATGCTCGGGACCAAAGAGCGCACGGACGTGAGCGCCTGCTTGGCGCAAGACCGACGACGCCGGGCGAAGCAAACGATCGACACTGGCCCCGTGCGCCAGTAACCCCACATTTCGTCCTGCGACCAGACGGACCGCCTTGGGGTCACCGTCGGCGATTCGGTCGAGCCCTGTCCGAACGCCCGTCAATCTACCTCGCCAACGGCCGGCGCCTCGGTGGTTTCGCCAGCGCACAGGTAGAGAAGCGCCATGCGCACGGCGACGCCGGCCTCGACCTGTTGCAGAACGACGCTGCGCTCCCCGTCAGCAACGCTCGGTTCGATCTCGATGCCCCGGTTCATCGGGCCGGGGTGCATGACGATGGCATCGGGCTTTGCGTAGGCAAGCGCCACCGGACCGATGCCGAACGTGCGCGCGTATTCACGAAGGCTCGGCAGGAGCGCGCCCGCGAGACGCTCTTGCTGAATACGTAGAACCATCACGACGTCCGCTCCATCGAGCGCCTCCTCGAGCCGGTCGAACACCCGCACGCCGAGGGCGTCGACGGCCAGCGGCAGCAGTGTGCGTGGTCCGACCACTCGAACCTCACATCCAAACAGGTTCAGCAGGTGCGCGTTCGAACGCGCGACGCGCGAGTGGGCGATGTCGCCGACGATGGTCACGACCAGGTTGTCGAGCGTGCCCTTCTCGTGTCGGATCGTAAACGCGTCGAGCAGCGCCTGCGTCGGATGGGCGTGCATCCCGTCGCCTGCGTTGATGACACTACAGCCGACTTTGGAGGCGACGTAGCTCGGCGCACCCGAGGCGTTGTGTCGAATGACGATCACATCGGGATGCATCGCCTCGAGCGTTCGGCAGGTGTCCTGGAGCGTCTCGCCTTTTCGTACGCTCGACGCGGAGACGCTCATGTTGATGACGTCGGCGCTCAGGCGCTTCCCCGCGAGCTCGAACGACGTCCGGGTTCGAGTGGACGCCTCGTAGAACAAATTGATGACCGTCTTGCCGCGAAGCGTGGGCACCTTGCGCACGGGCCGTCGCGACACTTGGAGGAACGCCTCGGCCGTGTCGAGGATGCGCTCGACATCAGGGCGGGTGAGGCCTTCGATGTCGAGGAGGCTGCGGTGAGGGAACGCCTCCATCACTCCGCCTCCGTAACCACCGCGCGATCCGGCCCGGCCGCGTCAATCCACACGTCCAGCCGCGCGCCCTGATCGACCTCGATGGTACGACCCACGAAATCCGGCGCGATGGGAAGCTCGCGACCGCCGCGGTCGCAAAGCGCCGCGAGCCAGATCCGTGCAGGGCGGCCGTGGTCTTGGAGGCACTCGATGGCCGCCCGCACAGTGCGCCCCGTATGAAGGACATCATCGACGAGCACGACATGACGGCCGTTGACGTCGAACGGAATATCGCTCGGTCCGATCTTGGGATTGGGAAGCGCTGTCGCTGCGTCGTCCCGATAGAGCGAGATGTCGACCGTCCCGACCGGAGGCGGCCTCCCCTCGACCTTCGCAATCTCGTCTGCGATGCGCGCGGACAGCGAGACCCCGCCGCGGCGGATACCGACCAAGGTCAGGTCTTGAATGCCCGAGGTCGCTTCCAGAATCGCGACAGCAATGCGGCGAATGCTCCGTTGGATAGCCTCCGCATCGAGTACGACCTTCTGGGTTCGAGCCACGTTCGGCGGAGTGTGTGTGAAAACACCCGAGCCTTCAAGCCTAGGCGATCGACAGGCCCCCATCGATGGTGACCAGGCTTCCCGTCTGCCACGTTTGATCGAGCACATGAACGATGACGGCGGCGACTTCCTCTGGTTTTCCAAGGCGTCCGAGCGGGTGCAGCGCAGCGAATGCCTCGAGCTGAGATGCAACACGCTGCCTGAGCTCTTGCGCCGTAAGGGACTCGCCGGGACGCAGCCGCGGCGTTCGCAGCATGTCGGTGTTCACACCACCCGGCAGCACTGCGTTCACCCGCACGCCCGCTGGTGCAAGCTCGAGCGCGAGGCCCTTGGTGAGTGTATTGAGTGCGGCCTTGGTGGCCGCGTACACGACCGTGGTCTGCGCGACGCGTTCCGACAGCGTGCTCGAGACGTTGACAATCGAGCCTCCACGGCCGCGAAGGTGCTTCGCGACGGCCTGCGACAGCAGCAGCGGGGCGATGAGATTGACACGAAACTGAGCTTCGATGGATTCGAGGCTGACGGCGACGACCGGCTCGTAGCTCGCAATGCCAGCGCAGTTCACCAAGCCATCGACGGCTCCGAATGCGTCGATGGCGCGTGCGGCAGCCGCAGGGACGCCTGCCACGTCCGACAGGTCTACGGCGACGACTCGAATGCGGTCCGTCGCGGACGCCTCGAGCTCCCCCAATGCCTGCTCGTCGCGGGCAATTGCAACGACCTTGCCGCCACGCGCCAGGATCGCGTCGACCGTTGCGCGGCCGATTCCGCGCGTCGCACCGCTGACGATCACGGTTCCTTCTGAAACGTTCATCTCAGCTCAATCCCGCAAGTGGCACCCCCGCAGGCGAACCCCATGGGGGTTCGGCGGGAACGTCGGCCGGCTCTCCGGCGACTTCGATTTCGTCGTCGGGGATGAAGCGCGGCAAGTCGACGCAGAGGATTGCCTGGTGGCGTTCGGTCGGGTTCATATACGTGTGCGCCGCCCCGGTCGGCCAGCGGTGTATGGTCCCTGGCGCACACGGCTGCCCCTGACACATGAGCCCTTCGCCAAGCACCATCTCGGACTCCCGCATCTGCTGATGCATGTGAAGCGGGATGCTCTTGCCCGGGGCAACGTTGAGCCGGTAGATACCGGCGTCCTTCGTCTCGTAGATGACATCGACCGTCCCGAAGGGCTTGCTCTCGACCTCCACATTACACCATGCGGCCATGCGCTCGATTTCGAGGGAAGGAACGGCCAGGCCCCCAAGCGCGCCAGGCTTGGTGAGTCGGACAAGCACCGAGTCGACTTGCGCGCGGCGCTCGTCGGGCGCTGGGGGTGCGAGAAGATATCGAGCAAGCGCGTGACCCGCGGTCTCGAGGAGGCGGAAGCGACAACTACGCAGGAGGAACACGAGTTGCGATGTGGTGGCAGCGTAGTCGATGGTAGAGCGCAGGCTTTCTTTGACGGCGGATGTTTCGGTTTCGAGGCGCATCTCGACGTCGACGCGGAGCGGCTGAGAAGCGTCGCGCTCGTGCGGGTACACGCCGACGACACAGTCGACCATCAGCTCCTCGATGCGCAGGACATCCATGACGCAAGGCTATCCCATTTCGAGACTTCTGCTAGAGTCCGCCTGCTCATGAGCCAGCTCGAGTCCACTTCCCTGAACGACATCGCGGAGGTCGCTGCATTTCGACCGGTCCCGCGCACGGGCGTCATCTACGTCACGGTCGAGGCACAGAAGCGCGGTTTCAGCCCTGACGCGCCAGGCTGGTGCAACCTTGGGCAAGGTCAGCCGGACACGGGGCATCTGCCGGGCGCGCCCGAACGCGTGACGAGCATTCCCGTCCACACGGGCGACCTCGACTACGCGCCCGTTGCTGGCGTATGGGAGCTGCGCGAAGCGGTGGCCGGGCTCTACAACAAGCTGTTCCGCCGTGGGATGAAGTCCCAGTACTCAGCTGAGAACGTCTGCATCGCGGGTGGCGGCCGGGTGGCCGTCATGCGCGCGTGCGCAGCGATAGCGCCTATTCATTTGGGGCATTTTCTGCCGGATTACACGGCATATGAAGAGCTGCTCGACGTGTTCCGGCGCTTCTTGCCGATCCCCATCCTGCTCGATCCGAAACAAGGGTACGAGTTCAGTCGCCAACAGCTCGAAGAGGAGATCCTCGGCCGCGGTCTCAGCGCTATCCTGGCGAGCAATCCCTGCAACCCAACGGGCAAAGCCGTACACGGCGACACATTGGCGAGTTGGGTCGAGACAGCACGCGACTTGAACTGCGCGCTGCTGCTCGATGAATTCTACTCGCACTACGTGTGGGCTGAAGATCGATCGATCGTCAGCGCGGCGGAGTTCGTCGAGAACGTCGACAAGGACCCGATTGTGGTGTTCGACGGGCTCACGAAGAACTGGCGCTACCCGGGATTCCGGGTGAGTTGGATCGTCGGCCCGAAACGAGTCATCGAGTCGGCAGCGAGCGCGGGCTCGTTCCTCGATGGCGGTGGGGTCGCGCCAATGCAGCGGACGGCGATCGAACTCGTACAAGAACAACCGACGCTCGCGGAGACGAAAGCCATCCATGACGAGTTTCGAAAGAAACGGGACTTTCTCGTGAGTGCTCTAAAAGCCATCGGCGTGCGGTTTGACCTCGAGCCCCAGGGCACTTTTTACGCCTGGGGCGACCTGAGCGGCCTGCCGCCTTCGCTTCGCAACAGCGACGACTTCTTCCAGGCGGCTCTCGAACGCCAGGTCATCTGCGTCCCGGGCCACTTCTTCGACGTGAACCCGGGCAAGCGCCGAACGGGCAGGCCCTCGCGGTTCGTCCAGCACATGCGGTTCTCGTTCGGGCCCCCGATGCCCATCCTCGAACAGGCCGTCGAGCGGCTCCGCGCGATGGTGGCAGACGCTCAATAGAGGCGGCGCCAACTAGCCGAAACCAGATCGGAATTCGCCCCTCTTTCGCAGCCTTTTTGCGCTTTGTGCTCTGTGTAGGTGATCATACTACATATGACGACATCTGCAGCGGTCGCGGTGAGGATAGAGCAGCAGCCGCGGGAGGCAGCCCCCTTCGTGAAGTGGGTGGGGGGAAAGGGCCGATTGCTCAGCCAACTGCGACCGCTGCTCCCTTTAGGGATCAAGCACATGCGCCATGTCGAACCGTTCGTCGGCGGCGGCGCTCTGTTCTTCGCACGCCGCCCGGAGCGCGCGTTGCTGACGGACATCAACCCAACCCTCGTAGCAGCGTACGCGCAGATTCGTGATGACCTGGAAGGGGTGATCGCGGCGCTTCGTAGGCTGGCCGGTCGCCACTCGAAGGAGAGCTACTACCAAGTCCGCGAACGCTACAACCAGAGCCGGCGCGTCTCCAACTCGAAGCGAGCGGCAATGTTCATCTACCTCAACAAGACTTGCTTCAATGGTTTGCATCGCGTGAATCGCAAAGGCGAGTTCAACGTGCCGGTCGGCTCGTACAAGAATCCCCGCATCTTGAACGAAGAAGGCCTGCACGCCGCTAGCCGGGCATTGAGACACGCGCGACTCAAGTGCGCACCATTCGACGCACTTATCGAAGACGCGAAGCCCGGCGACTTCATCTACTTCGACCCGCCCTACGAGCCGGTCTCGCAAACCGCGAGTTTCACGTCGTACGCGCGAGACGGTTTCTACCAAGAAGACCAAACCCGCCTCCGCGACGTCTACAAAGCCCTGGACCGCCGAGGGTCCAAACTCATGCTCTCCAACAGCGACGTCCCCTTCATTCGAGATCTGTACAAGGACTTCAAGATCGTCACCGTCGCCGCTCCGCGCGCCATCAACTGCGACGCCAAGAAACGCGGCAAAGTAAGCGAAGTCATAGTCCGTAATTACTAGGAGACTGTCCCTCGGGAATGCGGGCGACTCGGAAGAGGGTTGCGATGAACTCGTCTTGGTCGCCGGCTCGGTGGGGGTTGTAGAACTCCCAGACGATGCTGCCGTCGGGAGTGACTTCGAAGGCGCGGCCGTTGTCGGATTCAGTGATCAGTGTGTTTCCACCGGACAATCGCTGGGCGGTGCCGCAAAAGCGGGTGTAGAAGGGCTGCGCTTCGGAGCCGGCGTACTCCCATTGGATCGCGTCGTTCGCGGTGTCGTAGACCTGCACGGCGGAGACGTGTCCCTTTCGCCCCGAGTTGTCGAAAAGCATCAGACTGCCGTCGTCGAGAAGTCGTGCGTCGTGCTGGGCTTTGAAAGCGCCGCGCAGCGCCCAGACCACCCGGTTGGTTTCCGGGTTCACGACAAATACCGTGTTCAGGTGTCTGCTCGAAAGGAGGAAATTCCCCTGCTTGAAGGCGGGGTTGATCTC
>CBDURI010000001.1:0-53544 GCA_965369435.1 uncultured bacterium | reverse complement strand
AGCCTCTACAACGAAACCGACGGCAACGCGATCTTGCCGACGCCGACGGTCGCCGTGGTCGGTCAGCTCGAAGACCCAGAGCATCGCCTCGGCCTCGGATTCCTCCGCGAAGGCGATGTCATCGCCCATCTGGGGCGACCTTCCCGCGGCGTTCTCGGCGGATCCGAATGGCTCGTCCAGCGCAGTGGGACCGTGACGGGGGCGCCCGTCGGCATCGATCTCGAAGCCGAGGCCGCTCTTCAGCATGCGATGCTCGAGCTCGCGCGCGGCAGGTTGGTGAAGAGCGCTCACGACATCAGCGACGGCGGGTTCGCGGTGTGCATGGCCGAAGCCTGCATCGCACATGGGCACGGCGCGCGCGTCACCCTCCCCTCAGACGAGGATGCTCCGGCACACGCTCTGCTCTTCAGCGAAGAGCCCTCACGAATCATCGTGAGCCTCCCGGTGGCCAACGTCGGCGAAGCCGGGGACATCTGCCAGCGCTACGGCGTACCCTTCGAGAAGATCGGAAGCGTGACGGGCCAAATGCTCACCATCGACGGCGTATGTGAGGTGCCAGTCGAGGAGCTCGCCGAGTCACACTCGACCGCGCTCGACGCCATCGTCAGCTAATCATCAGGCAGGCAGCTTCTATTCTGCAGCTTCAACGGCGGCAGAGATGGGGCTTTTCTTGCCGCGGAGCTCCACGGAGACGAGCTTGGAGACCCCGGGCTTTTCCATGGTGACGCCGTACAAGACGTCGGCGAACTCCATGGTGCGCTTGGAGTGGGTGATGATGATGAACTGGGAACGGTCCGTCATCTGCTGGATGGCCTCGGTGAAACGGCCGATGTTGGCCTCGTCGAGCGGCGCGTCGACCTCGTCGAGCAGGCAGAAGGGGCTCGGCTTGTACTGGAAGATCGCGAAGATCACCGCGACGGCGGTGAGCGCCTTTTCGCCGCCGCTCATCAGGTCGAGTGAGCCAAGACGCTTGCCGGGAGGCTGGGCGATGATCTCGACGCCCGTCTCCAGCATGTCGTGCGGGTCGGTGAGCCGGAGCTCGGCCTTTCCACCACGGAAGAGCAAGGGGAAGATACGCTTGAAGCGTTCGTTGATAGCGGCAAAAGCCTCGCGGAACAGCGCCCTGCTCTCCCTGTTCATCTGACGAATCGCCTTGTCGAGCTTGGTGAGCGCGTCCTCTAGGTCGCGGCGTTGACTGGTGAGGTAGTCGTAGCGCTGGGCATTCTCTTCGTACTCCTCGATCGCGGTGAGGTTGATCTCGCCCATGCGGTCGATCAGGCGCTGCAGCTCTTCGGCGCGCGCGGTGACCTGCGCGTCGGGCACGGGTCGCGCATGGTGGTCACCGATCACGTACGCCAGCTCCACGCGATGCTTGTCGAGGACCTGCTCGTTGAGATGCTCGAGCAACAAAGTCAGCTCGCGTTCGCGAAGCGTCAGCTGGTTGAGCTCAGTGGACTGCTCGTCGATGCTGGAGCGCAACCCCTTGAGCGAGGCCTCGGACTCCCCGAGCTGCGTCTGGGCTTCGTCGTAGCGCGCGCGCTGATCCGAAAGCTCCTGTCGAGCCGCAGCAGCCTCGTGGGCCGTCTCGCCCAGGCGCCCATCGTGCAGGAGGATGCGCCCGGCCGCTTGACCTCGATCGCGATCGGCAATGGCGACGTCGTCGCGTAGGCGCGCCTCGCGCGCGTTCAGCTCCGAGAGCGAACGGTCGAGCTGCCCGAGCACGGAACGCTCGCGGTCGGCCCGCTCGCGGGACCGCGTCGCGCCAACCTTGACCTCGGTTGCCTGTGCGGCTTGTTGCTCGACGACGCGACGCCTTTCCGCGAGCACGCTCGCCGCCACTTGCGTGGCTTCTTCGGCGTCGGCCACTGCCCGATGCGCGTCGCTGAGCTGACGCTTGGTATTGCCTTCATCGACATCGATTTGGGACAACGACGCGCGGCCCTCCGTCTCGACGTGGGCGATCTCCTGGCGCCGCTCCTCGAGGCGGCGAAGCTCCAGGTCGACGACTCGCAGATCGCGCTCGGCGCCGAGGATTTCGAGCTCGGCGTCGTGGGCCTGAACCCTCGTCGAGTCGATGGCCGCCTGACGTTCGGCGATATTTGCCCGAAGCCGGCCCTGATTCGCGGTGGCACGCTCGAGCTCGGCGCCCTCGGATGCGGCGGCCTCTTGGAGCTCGCGGATCTCGCGCTTCAGTCGCAACAGATGGGCTGCCGATTCGTCGTTGGCGCCGCCGACGACAGCGCCGTCGCTGAGCAGCGCCTGACCGTCGAGCGTGACCAGCTTGCCTTGAAAGCCCTGCCGGTGAAGCCGGGCAGCGGTCTCGAGCGTGTCGACGACCAACACGTCGAACAACAAGTACCGTACCCACGTTTCATCGGCGTGCGAGTGGCGCACGAGCGTCAACAGCGGGCCGACGATGCCCATCCCCGTCGGGAACGGCGGCACGATCCGCGCCGGACCACTCGGCGAACGTGGAAGGAACGTTGCGCGCCCCTTTTCTTCCCGCGCTAGGTACTCGGCAGCTCGCAACGCCGCATCGGTGTCGTGCACGAGCAGATATTCTAGCGAACCGCCAAGCGCCGCACCGAGCGCCCGTGTGTGTTCCGCCGCGCACTCCAAGCGATCGGCAACCAAGCCGACCAAGCCTGAACCGCCCGCGTCGCCACCCGCATCACCAGACGCATCGGCATAACCAGTCATCACCGCTTGTGCGCCGGCGCCCACGCCTTCGAAGCGTTCGTGGATCTCGTTGAGCGACCGGAGCCTCGAGCTCGTGACGGCAAACTGCTCGCGGAGGGCGTCGACCTCTTCGTCTGCCCGATGCAACGCGTCCTTGCCGGTCGACAACGAGGTTTCAATCTCCGTTTGACGCTCGGCCGTCGCTGACTTGCCGCTCCGAAGCCCTACCATCCGAGCCTCGAGCTCTCCGCTCTGTTGTCTGAACTCGACCTCGTGTGTCGCGAGCGTCTGTAGCTCTTCTTGCAGGCGTTCGAGACGACCGCGAATGTCTTCGCGACGTGCACTATAACCGTCGAGCACCGCCTCGGCGCCTACGACGCGAGCGCGGCCTTCCGCCAGTCGGGAACGCGCATTCTGCAGGGCCACTTCGGCCTCTTCGGCCGTGTTTTTGCGACTTTGGAGCTCCGCCTCCACCTCTGCGAGAAGCTGCCCCGCCTCGGCTTCGAGAGATTCGAGCTCGGTGAGCGAGAGGCGAACGGTGGACGCCTCCTGGTCCAGCCCATCGCGCTGCTCTTCGAGTTGGTGAAGCTCGCGAGTGGCGAGCTCTTTGCGCTCGAGCAGCGCGGCCTGGCGATCCTGTTGTTGACGGATCAAGCCTTCAAGCTGTCGAACCAAGTTGTCGAGCTCATACGCGCGTCCTTGTCCGCGCTCCACCTCGGAGCCCATCTGCTGCAGCGAGACACGATCCGCTTCGACCGACGCCTCTTTCGCTACCAACGCGTGACGACTCGCTTGCACGTCCGCGTTGGCCTGCGACAGCAGCATCGTGGCCGAGCTGATCTGTCCTCGCAGCTCGAGGAATCGATGCGACGCGACCCACAAGTCCAGATCTCGCATCTCCTTCTTGTAGCGCTTGTAGCGCTCGGCCTTTTGCGCTTGCCGCTTGAGGGACGCGAGGCTGCGCTCGATCTCTCCGATGATGTCCGTGACGCGCAAAAGATTCTGACGCGTCTGGTCCATCTTGCGTTCGGCGGCCCGCTTGCTCAGCCTGAACTTGCTGATGCCCGCAGCCTCTTCGATCATCGTTCGGCGATCCTCCGGCTTGGCGGTGACGATGAACCCAATGCGCCCCTGCTCGATGATCGAGTAGGCACGCTTGCCAACGCCTGTGCCCAAGAACAGGTTGGTGATATCGAGCAGCCGGACCGGAGTTCGGTTGATGCGGTAGTCACTGTTGCCCTGGCGATCGAGACGCCGGGTGACCTGAATCTCCGCGTAGTCGCTGTACTCGGGTGGCGCTAGGCCGTCGGCGTTGTCAAATGTGAGGGTCACCTCGGCGAAACCATGAGGTCCGCGCCCCTCCGCCCCGCTGAAGATCACGTCCTCCATGTGCTTGCCTCGGAGACGCATTGGCGACTGCTCGCCCATGCACCACTTGATGGCGTCCACGATGTTGGATTTGCCGCATCCGTTCGGCCCGACGACACAGGTAATGTCGTGGTCGAAGTGGATGGTCGTCTGGTCGACGAAGGATTTGAAGCCAAGGATTTGGAGCTTCTTGATCTTCACGATGCCCCCCAAAGGAGTAGTTGGACGTGGCTATCACTGAACATACGATATTGCAACGGTTTACGCGACCAGAAGCGAGGGTCACTGGGTGACCCCCACTATATATTGTGGTCGTGTCTCGGCAGGGGTGCCTATTCGGATTCCACGGACTGGACCACCTCGACCACTGAAGGCTCGGCGATGGCCTTGGCCGGGGGACTCGACCCCTGGCGCCGCCCGGAGAGGAACTCCAGGTAGGTCTCTGCGGTCTCGATGTCTCGAGAAGAGAGGCCATCGACCAGCTCGTGGAGCCGTCCTCGAGGGATGCCGCTCACGCTGGTCACCTGGCTGGCCCGCTGGGCTGGCGCCTCGGCCTCTGCCTCGGCTTCGGCTTCGGCCCCGCCCTCGGGCTGGACGTCCTCGGCCGTTGGAACGTGCCAAGTGGGTCGCTCCACCGAGTGGATCCCGTGCGCCGTGAGCCATGATTCCATGCAGGAACGCAGGCGTTCGGACCGAAACGCGAACCAGCGCTCACGGTCGACCGGATGACTCACCAAGGCATCCTTGAAGCGCCGAAACGCCCCCTTTCCGTCGATCGCAATATTGAGCTGCCGCCGCAGCTCTTCATCCTCAACCGTCGCGATGAAGCGCTCCATCCAACGGTACTGCTCGCGCGATGAAACCGGATCGATTCGCAGATACCGGCTGTCGCCGATGATGCGTGTATGCATCGACGGATCAGCGACCCCATCGACGATGCGGATCACCTCACCGGTATCGAAGTGCAAATAGCTATGTACCTCGGGTGCGTTGTTTTCAAATGCGTCTTCGAGTGCCTCCCACGCTACCGGTACGTCTAATTCTTCTTGGTCCTGTTTGTCTTGCCCGACATCATTCTCGTTCATGTTATTCCTATCTCACTTCGCGCCCGCCGGACCGCGTCGCGCCATCGCCTCAAGTGCCCCTCACGTTCGGATTGGGTAACCTGAGACTCAAAGCTACGTTCGATACGGTAAGCATCCACAATCGATCTAAGACCATCGAATACGCCAACGGCCATGCCAGCTAAGTAAGCAGCTCCTAAAGCAGTCGTCTCGACATTCTCGGGACGGTCGATCGTCACCCCGAGCATGTCGGCTTCAAATTGCATGAGTAAGTCATTGCGGGCCGCGCCACCGTCGACCCTCAAACGCGTTATAGGCCGATCGGCGTCCGCCTGCATCGCGTCCACCAGATCGACGATTTGAAACGCGATTCCCTCGAGGGTCGCGCGCGCCAAGTGCGCTGCCGTCGTATCCCTCGTAAGCCCATAAATGAGGCCTCGCGCATGGGGGTCCCAATACGGTGCCCCCAACCCGGCCAATGCGGGCACGAAGACGACGTCCCCCGTCGCGTCGACCTCCCTGGCCTTGGCCTCGATCTCGTCGGAAGAATCGATGAGCCCCAGGCCGTCGCGGAGCCATTGGACCGCGGCCCCCGCGATGAACGCGCTGCCTTCGAGGGCGTACACCGTTTCGTCGCCGAGGCGCCACGCGATGGTGGTGAGGAGCCCGTTCTCGGAGTGCACGGGGGTCGTTCCCGTGTTCATGAGCAGGAACGCACCCGTGCCATACGTACACTTGGCGTCCCCGACTTCGAAGCACGTCTGACCAAACAGGGCGGCCTGTTGATCGCCCGCCATCCCGGCAATGGGGATCCCATCAGGCAGGCCCGGGACCCCAGAAGTGTGCGCATACACCTCGGAGCAGCTCCGAACTTCGGGCAGCAAGGCCATGGGAACGTGCAGCTCGGCGGCAAGCTCCTCGTCCCACTGTCCTTTGACGATGTCATACATCAGCGTCCGCGAGGCGTTGCTCGCGTCCGTCACGTGCACCTGGCCGCCCGAGAGCCGGTGCACCAGCCACGAATCGATCGTTCCGAAAGCGAGCTCGCCCTTTTCAGCCCGTGACCGCGCTCCGTCGACGTGGTCGAGGAGCCATTCGAGCTTGGTTCCAGCCAGGTACGGATCGAGCACCAGCCCCGTGCGCTGGCGGAACATCTCTTCCTTGCCAGCGTCCTTGAGCTCCTGGCACCGGTCCGCCGTACGGCGATCCTGCCAGACAATCGCATTATGGACCGCCTTGCCGCTCTTTCGGTCCCACAAGACGGTGGTCTCACGTTGGTTGGTGATGCCGATGCCCAGGCAGTCGGTGGCCGCGACGCCGGCCTTTTCGAGCGCGTCGCGCACCGCATCGTGAACACTCTTCCAGATGTCCTCGAGGTCGTGCTCGACCCATCCGGGCTTGGGGAAATGCTGAGGAAACTCGTGATTGGCGCGCGCCAAGACCTGCCCACTGGGAGACAAAAGCATCGCAGTGGAACCCGTGGTTCCTTGATCGATCGACAAAAGAAAGCCCGACATCCGAACGGCTACGGTACGAAGCCTCGGGAGCAAAGTAAAGCGACTACTCGGGAGCGCGCATCCAGGCCTGAAACCGCGGCCAAGCCTCGCCGAGACGCGCCCGGAGCACGGAGCCAACCGCCTCCAAATCGTCGTCGTTCGCGCCGAGATCTCGCGCCCGTTCGTTGCAGACCATCGCGGCCAGGCTCTGGTCGCGGGCGCTCAACGATTCCGCCAGAAGTGGCAACGCGTCGCGCTCGTCCGCACCCAGGTGAATCGCCCGCCGCAACAGCCCGATCGCCTCGCCGTGCTTTTCGCTGGCGACCGAGGCGCGCCCCAACGCGAGATACAGGGCTCCGGCGTTCCCCGAGTCGCCGGCCCACTGAATGCCGAGACGCAACACTTCGTTGGCAGCCTCGAGCTCGCCCATGTTCGCGTACGCCGTGCCGAGCAGGTCCAAGCTGACCGACAAGCGCCCGCGGATCTCCTCGCTGAGGGTCTCTGACTCCCCCGTCCGCAGAAGCATCGAAATCGGATTCAGCCAGGGATTGAGCATGGCGACCGTGGCGCTCCAGTCGCCCTTCGCGTTGGCATCTTCGGCCTGGTCCACAATCGCAAGGTCGATCGCGTTGCCTTCCTGCTGGTCGAGCCCAAGCTCGGTTCGTACACGCTCGTCGAGCACCTCTCTAAAATCGTCGAGCGCCAAAACATGGCGGAGGTCGTTGAACTGGAGCGTGAGCTCGGAGAGGCCGAGATCGTGTCGAAGCTCGATCGGCTCCACCTGAAACAAGGACGCCTCGAGCATGTAGCGCCCACCGATGTGCGCCTGAAGCGCCTCGGCGTCGGCGTCGTCGGGCAGGCCCTCGCTCTCGAGCGCGGTCAGCAGGAACTGTCCGATCGTCTCACGGAATTCCGACAGCGGCACTTGCCGGACGGTGGGGTCCTGGCCAATCGAAAACTCGACCGTCGTCAGGTCCGACGCGTGAGGATTGGCCGTAAGGCTGAGGATGCGCGCGCCCGCAATGAGGGCGAGCCCCAGCGTACTGCGGCCGATGATCTCACACGCCTTCTCGAAGTCCTTGGACTGCGCGAGCACCTCCTCGAACCAACCGTCGGGATGCGCGTCCGACAGGCTGTAGACCCGAGCCGCGCCCTCCGTCACTTCAGGCCTCGCCGCTGAGCTTGCGACGGTACCAGTCGATGGTGGCGAGCAGGCCCTGTTCGAGCTCTACGTGTGCCCGGAAGCCCAGGAGCTTCTCGGCCTTCTTCACGTCTGGAATGCGAAGCTCGACGTCCGGGAAGTCCCACTCGACGAATTCGATTGGGGATTTGCTCTCGGTGAGGCGGACGATCAGCTGTGCCAGTTGGTAAATCGTGACGGTGCTTCGCGGATTTCCGATGTTGAAGCTCTCGCCAACAGCCTCGTCGCGTTCCATCGTAAGCAAAATCGCCTCGATGATGTCGTCGATGTAGCACCACGAGCGGATCTGATCGCCTTCGTTGTGAATGAGTAGTTTCTCACCCTGGAGAGCCCGGACGACGAACGCGTGCACCGCACCTTCGCCGACCTGCCCCGGCCCGTAGATGTTGAACGGGCGAATCGAAACGGTCGGGAGGTTGAACTGCTTCCAATAGTTGTGCGCGAGATGCTCGGTGGCGAGCTTGCTGACGGCATACGTCCATCGGGCTTCGCCGACCGCACCGAGACTGGTTACATCAGCCTCCCGGACGCGAAACGCATAGGAACCGAACACCTCACTGGTGGAGAAATCGAGGACCCGCTTGATGCCGGTGCAATCGTTGGCTGCGCGAAGGACGTTCATGGTGCCCTCCAGCGAGATCTCCATCGTCATGACCGGGTTCTTCAAGACCGTGTCGACCCCCGCGATCGACGCCATGTGGATCACGTAGTCGCAGCCGGTGACCGCCCTGCGAACAGCGGTCATGTCCCGAACATCGCCGACGACGAGCTCGATGTTCGGATGGTGGTCGAGACCGGCCTTCGAGAGCGCGTTTCGCCGGAGGATATCAAGCACCCGGATGTGGTTGTCCTCGGCCAATCGTGCAGCCAGCGCGGTCCCGATGAACCCTGCGCCCCCGGTCAGCAGGATGTGTGCCCCCTTCAACATGATTGCCAGCTAGCACGATCGGAAGTCAGAAGTCGAGAAACGTCAGTCCCTTTACAGGGGGCTGTGCGCGTGGGATCGTGCCCTTGCGAGGGGAGCATGGGGATCTTTCAGACGGTGGCGGGCACAAGGTCGGCGCTCGGGCGCGGGTAAACGGGTCATCGCAATGGAACGTTTCGTCCTCTGGCACAGGATCCTCCCTCCCGCCTTCGAAGAAGAGGAGACCACGGCTGCGGCCGGACAGTGGGCGCGGTATGTCACCAACGAAGTGCAAGCCGGGGGGGGCGAGGTGATCTCGTCGCTGGCAGGCACCGTCGTCGCGAACTTCGCTCTTCACGAGCTCAAGACCGCTATCAACATGACCCTGCGACTGCTCGTGGAAGCCGAGTCACAGCCTGTGCCCGCCGGTGGGCTTCCCATTGCGTTTGGCATCGCCAGCGGTGACATTCAAAGGGACAAAGACGACGCGGGTCATCTCACCAACAGCGGAACTGCGATCGATCGCGCGCAGTTGCTGGCGAACCAGGCGCGCGCCGGCGAAGTCGTTCTCGACGTCGAATCTCGCGAAGCCGCGTCGAGGACCTATCTGTTTGGGCGCTCCGTCAGCACAACCTCGTTTGCGCTGCACGGCGAGGCCATCGACCGAAGCCGCCCACTGCTCGAAGAATGCAGACAGGCCGTGGGCTTGCTCCAGCCGGCACCCGTTCCGGCGAGCATCCGCCATGCCCTCGAACCGATGAAGGGAGCCGCCGCGAGAGCTCAGACTTCTGTGTTCTATCTGATGGGAGAGCTCGGCGTCGGCGCGCGCGCAGGGATTTTTGCGCTGCGTGACGAGCTTCGGCCACCTGCCTTCCTGGAAATCGGGGCGGTACCTGGAGGGCTCGAACCGCTCGGCGGGCTGCGCCTCGCGCTCCTCAAGGCATGGCGAACGCTCGAACCGACACGGCAAGCTCTAAAGAGCGCCGAGCCCGGTGTAGCCGACGCCCTCAAGGCGATCGCGTGCGCGACCCCTCCCCCACGTGGGGCGACGATCCACGCGCTCAAGACGACCCTCCGCGCACTGCAATCGGAACACGGAATTCCGTGGATCTACATCGACCGGGTCTCCGCCGTCGACCCAGCCACGCTCGGGGTCATTGGCGCGGCCTTGGCGGACGAGACAGTGGCCGCCATGCTCTGTGTCCGAACGACGGGGTCGCGTGTTCCTGCGGGCCTGCGGGGCTTGCCACGAGCTGCGAGAATCGACCTCCCCGCGCTCGATCCGAACGAAGCGCTGGTCGTAGCGTCCGCAATCCTCGGACCCGATACCAACGCGGAGATCGCCACACAGCTCGTCATCAGCGGCGGGACGACGGTGCTGGGCATCACCGAGGCCGCGCGAACCATGATCGCCACAGGGGACATCGTGCACGAGGGCGGCACATTCATGTGGCGCGACGAGTCCGCGGAACGACGCCAGCACCTCGGACCTCGGGCTCTGCTCGAAGAGCGCTTCGCGACGCTCGACACATCGTCGATGCGCTTCCTAGAGATCGCGTGCTCCGCCCTCCCCGCGTCGTCCGCGCAGGTCGTCGACGCAGCTGTCGCGTTGGACGGAATACCAACGAGCACGCGGCAACGGGTTCTCGAAGCCCTAGTCAACGACGGGCTCCTGACGTCCGACGCCAAGCCCGACTCGGAGCTCCTGCGAAGGGCCGTGGTGCAACGCATGCCGCCGGCCCGACGGACCGAGGTCTACCGCTTCGTCGCGCAAGCCCTTCACACCGCCGAACCACTGATCGGCCCCTCGATGGCAGCCACCGTCGGCGCCTACCTTTGCGAAGGCGGCGATCTGGCCCGGGGAGCCCACGCGATTCTCGAAGCCGGCTCCCTCGCCGCCGACAACGGTTACACCAACGCGGCGGTACGATTGGCGGCAGCGGCGGTGCAGTATCAACCCGACCCCGAGACGCGCGAGGTCGCCTCCGAGATCAGCCGAGCGGTACGTCTGCCATCAGGCCCGCCACAGGACGAACAAGAGGAAAGGCCAACGATTCCCATCCCCGAGGCGGAACTCGAGAATCCGGCCGACGAGCTCGTGCGGACGCTCAAGGCACGAGACCATGACAAATTCGATGCCTTGATCGAGTCTTCGATTGCAGGCGGCGGGGACCTGACCGGAGCCCACTGCCTACGCGTGGTTTCGTATGTGACCCGCCAAGACGTCCCCGCGGCGAAGCGGGCTCTCGAAGCCGCGAAGAAGAGTCCCCATCAAACGCCGGCGGCCATGATCCGGATCGCGATCGCGTCGGCGTGCCTGCAGCTGGCCCGCGGACGAGGGCGTGACGCGATGATCGACGCACTCGAGGCCCTCGCCGCCGCCCGCGACCAAGAGGACGGGCAAGGCGAAGCTGCCGCCTTGAAAGTGGTTTCGACGACCTGCCTCGCAGCGGGCCTCGAGAGCGACGCCACCAGACTAGCCCACGTCGCAGCAGCAGTCGCCAGCTAGCGCGCGTTAGTGCGGCCGATTGGGTAGGAGCCGAGCACCTTGAGAAAGGTCGTGACCCCTTCCAGATCTCGTAGCGCGGCCTGTGTCGTCTCGCGATCGACGTTGCCTTCGAAATCGACGTAGAAGACATACTCGAATGGAGTGTGCGGCTTGGGCCGTGATTCGATCTTCGTGAGATTCAGACCCCGTTCAGCAAAGATCGCGATGCACCGCGCCAACGCGCCCTGTTCGTGAATCGTCGAGAAGATCAGTGATGTTTTGCAATGCACGCCTTGCTCGTGGTGCGCTGGCTCCCGGGCGACCATCACCATCCTCGTGTAATTCTCCGGATGATCGGCGATATCTCGGCGCAGGATCGGCAGCCCATGCAGCGCGGCCGCCTCCTCACTGGCGATGGCAGCTTGCGTCGGGTCGGCGTCCCGTTTGACACGCTCGACGGCCATGGCCGTGTCGATGAACGCCTCGACGTGGCAATCCTCGAGCGTCTCGAGAAACTCGCCGCACTGCGCCAACGCGACGGGATGCGAATAGACTCGGCGAATGTCGGCCACCGGCACATCCGCTGCGCCGATCAGGCAATGCGCGATTGGCTGAAACTCCTCTCCAACCAGGGAGAGCCCCGTGTCCGCCAGTAAGTCGTAACTGTCGTTGATCGACCCTGCGATAGAGTTCTCGATCGGGAGCACCGCGACATCGACCTCGCCCGCTTTCACCGCCTCGAGCATCTCGCGAAAGCTGTGGTAGCCGACGCAGCGGAGCCGCACCCCTGCCCGCGCGAAGTGATGCTTCGCAGCGAGCTGGCTATAGGCGCCCTCCGTGCCCTGATACCCGACCACGAACTCTTGTTTCGTCTGCGTCAAAGCAAAGGGCCTCAGTCTCGGAAATTCACGTATTGAAGCGGCAGGTCGAAGTCTTGCTCCTTGAGGAACGCAATCGTGTCTTGCAGATCGTCGCGCTTCTTGCCGGACACCCGCACCGAGTCGCCCTGGATCGAGGCCTGCACCTTGAGCTTGCCAGCCTTGATCTCCTTGACGATTTCCTTGGCTTTTTCTTTGGACACGCCTTCTTTGAGCTTGATGAGCTGTCGCCACATTTGCCCGCCTGCCTGCTGGGGCGTCTGCGCATCGAGCGACTTCAGGGACACCTTGCGGCGGACCATCTTGCTTTCGAGCACATCGCGCGCCGCGTCTATCCGGCCCTCGCTGTTCGCCCGGATGACGATCCCGTCCTCGGTCTCCTCGATCTTACTGTCCGTACCCTTGAAATCGTACCGTTGAGCGATCTCTTTGCTCGCTTGGTTACGGGCATTGTCGACCTCGTGCTGGTCGATTTTGGAAACGACATCGAACGACGGCATGTGAACCTCCGGGGCGCGACCATATCACGGCGTTGGCTTGCGGCGAGCCGACTTCTCCACGACGACGCCCGAGTCCCGACGGACGAGTGGCGAGAAGAAGTTGTCCTTCTTGGTGTACTCGTCGACGCGGAAGGCGAACTTGTAGCTTGGGGCGGACCGCATGTTGCAGTCGGTGCGCTCGCAGAACCGGCAGGTCGTTCCAACGGGCACCGACATCTTCTTCGGGTCCGCGAACGGGAGGTCGTCGGCATATGCAAAGTGCTTGGCGTCGTCCGCGTGGGTGCCGAGGCCGATGCTGTAGGTCGTGCCCTTGACGAGCGAACCCTGTTGCGGCTCGCTGACGACCTTGGCGAAGCAGAAATACGTCGATCCGTCTGGAAATGACGAATATTGCTTGGTGATCACGCTGGGGGTCAGGAACGCCAGGTGCACCGCCATCTTGGGGCAAGAGCCGTCTTGGTGCGGAAACCGAATCCCGTCGCCTGAATAGCGCTTAGAGATGTTGCCCGCGACATCGACCCTCAGGAAGTGCATCGGGACGCCGCGGCGCCGCGGGTCCGAAAGATTGCACATCCGGTGGGCCACGGTCTCGTACGACGACTCGAACAGCTGCGCGAGGAGCTCGACGTCGTGCCGAGTGCTGGTCACCTCGCGGTAAAAATCTGGATAGGGGAGCAGGAGCGCGCCAGCGAAGTAGTTGGCAAGGTGGATCTTGATGAGCTTCCGGGTCTCGGAGTGCTGGCCGCTGTACCCTTCGAGGATCGGCTTGTGGAGCTTTTCCTCGTCGAAGAGGCCGAGCGCGATCGTGTGTGCAAGCTGAAACTTCAACCGCTGCTCAAACAAGTCGCCCGAGACGGTGAGAATCCGCTCGTCGGCATTCCACATGCGGATGACCGAGCTATCGGTGCGTTCGGGCATTCGGTGTACGCGCACGCCGACCTGATCTAGCAACCCACGCTCGAGGTCGTCGCTCGTGACGCGCCGGCCCAGTCCGCAGTCGCGCCGAAACTGCTGCGCGCGTTCTTCGAGCTGCTCGAACCAGTTGGCGTGCTGCTCGAGGAAGTCCGTCACCTCGTCGTACGGACTGTAATCGAAGCGAACGGAGTCATCGTCGCCCTGTCGCTCGCGTTGCGCGATGCTTGCCATCACATGGTCGAGCTGACTGCGCGTATTCTTGTAGAGATTGAACAGCGCTGTGATGGTGGCCACCATCCGCGGCTCGGCGCTGATGCTGGCCAGGTCGTCCTCGCTGAGGTTGAGGGAACGCAACAAGGGCTCGTCGAGCAGTCGCGCAAGGCCGTCGTCGACCCGACGCTCGCCAAGGCTCCCCATGAAGTCTTCGACCGCGACGCCGTAGAGCTCGAGCGCTTGAAACAGCAGGGGCAGCTGCACGACGCGCTTGCCCTTCTCGATGAGACTCAAATAGGCAGGGGAGATCTTGAGGCGGCGCGCGACCTCGCTCTGTTGAAGGCCCCGCCGTAGCCGTAGCTCCCGCAAACGCTGCCCCATCGCTGCGTTCGTTTCCGCCATCCGAGCCGTTTACCGCAAATTTACAAGATCCACCAGGCCCACAAACCAAGGAAAAGCTGCGTTTCCGGCTGCTTGACCCCCAGCAGCCGTATGATAATCCAAAGGACACCGGGCTCGACCGTGTGAAGCTGTAAAGAGCACCGCAACGGTCACGCGAGCCTAGAACGCAAGCAACGCCAAAAACGAGGTAGGCTTCTGCCCCCTCGGGCAAATCGCAGAGGAAAGGACCGGCGAATGGCGGAGGACGGCAAGCGGAAGCGCGACAAACCGTGGATCATGCGGACCTACTCGGGCCACAGCACGGCGGCCGCGTCCAACGCGCTGTATCGGACCAACCTGGCCAAGGGCCAGACGGGCCTCAGCGTGGCATTCGATTTGCCGACTCAGACTGGGTACGACGCGGACGATCCGCTTGCCCGCGGAGAGGTCGGCAAGGTCGGCGTTCCGGTTTCGCACATTGGCGACATGCGTGCGCTCTTCGACGGATTGCCTCTCGATCAGATGAACACGTCGATGACGATCAACGCGACGGCGGTGTGGCTGTTGTCGCTGTACGTGGCCGCCGCGGAGGACCAGGGCGTCGACCCGAGCGTCCTGCGCGGAACGACGCAAAACGACATCATCAAGGAATACCTTTCCCGCGGCACCCACATCTTCCCGCCCGCCGCCTCGATGCGGCTGATCACCGACCTGATCACCTACACGGTCAAGGATGTTCCCAAGTGGAACCCGATCAACGTTTGCAGCTACCACCTGCAGGAAGCAGGCGCGACACCGACACAGGAGCTGGCCTACGCGCTGGTCACGGCCATTGGCGTGCTCGACGCGGTGAAGGCGACGGGCCGCGTGCCTGCGAGCGAGTTCGGGAACGTAGTCGGACGCATGAGCTTCTTCGTCAACGCCGGCATTCGCTTCGTCGAAGAGCTTTGCAAGATGCGGGCATTCGTCGAGCTCTGGGACCGCGTCACTCGAGAGCGCTACGGTGTCACCGACCCGAAACAGCGGCGTTTCCGGTATGGCGTTCAGGTGAATTCCCTGGGTCTCACCGAGCAACAGCCCGAGAACAACATGATTCGAATTGTCCTCGAAATGCTCGCGGTGACGCTCAGCAAGGACGCGCGAGCGCGAGCGATCCAGCTTCCAGCCTGGAACGAGGCGCTTGGCCTGCCACGCCCATGGGACCAACAGTGGTCGCTGCGCGCGCAACAGATCCTCGCCTACGAGACCGATCTGCTCGAGTACGCCGACTTGTTCAAAGGTAGCGAAGTCGTCGAAGCGCAGACGCAGCATCTCGTCGAGTCTGCATGGGCCGAGGTGCAAGAGGTCTTGAAGCGCGGCGGCGCGGTTGAAGCCGTGGAGAGCGGGTACATCAAGCAGAGGCTCGTCGAGTCCAATGCCGCGCGGCTTCGCGCGATCGAGAGCGGCGACCAAGTCGTCGTCGGCGTCAACAAGTACGTCGAAGGCGCGCCCTCCCCGCTTACCGAGAATCTCGACGAGGCGATCCTCACAATCGATCCCGAGGTCGACGCCGGCCAACGCGCGGCGCTCGCTCGCTGGAAAGCAGACCGAGACGACGCGGCCGTCGACCAGGCTCTCCGCGAGCTACAACGCGTCGCTAAGACCGACGCGAACTTGATGGCTCCGTCGATTGCAGCCGCACATGCGGGCGTGACGACCGGAGAGTGGGCCAATACGCTTCGTGAGGTGTGGGGCGAGTACCGTGCACCGACCGGTGTGGCGGGCGCTACCGTGAAGGCCTCTGGGTCCGGACCCGCCGCTGAAACTGTCGCTCGGCTTCGCAAGCGGCTCGATGAGCTCGAAGCACGGATGGGAAGACGCGCGAAGCTGCTGGTGGGCAAGCCCGGGCTCGACGGTCACTCGAACGGCGCAGAGCAAATCGCCATCAAGGCACGCGATGTCGGTTTCGATGTGGTCTACGAGGGTATTCGAGTCTCGCCAGAGCAGATCGTCGCGTCCGCGCTCGAGGAAGGCGTTCACCTGATCGGCCTCAGCATCCTGAGCGGCTCACATCTCGCGCTCGTGCCCGACGTGGTGGAGCGGCTTCGTGAAGCGGGGCTTGGCGACATACCGGTCGTCGCCGGTGGCATCATTCCCGAGGTGGATGCCGAGCGGCTTCGTCGCGCGGGGGTCGCAGCGGTCTATACGCCCAAAGACTTCGAGCTCAACAACATCATGAGTGACTTGATCGACCTGGTGGACCGCCAGCATGCCGCCGAGTGATCTCCCCGACGACGCCGCGCAGGTGCTGTCCGCCGACAAGGCGGCCGTCTCCCGTGCTCTGAACCTCGTCGAGGATCGACGTCCCGAGGCGCAAACGGCGGTCACCGAGCTACTGGCTGCGCTCAAGGACGCACCCAAAGCCGCGGGCGGTCACCGCGTCGGCCTCACCGGTCCGCCCGGGGTTGGAAAGAGCACGTTGACCTCCGCGCTCGCGCGCTCCGTTCGACGAGGCGGTCGCACCGTCGGAGTGGTTGCCATCGATCCCTCGAGTATCCGATCGGGTGGTTCGTTGCTCGGGGACCGCGCCCGCATGAGCTTCGATCCCTCCGATGCAGGCCTGTTCGTACGCTCGCTCGCAACCGCCGGCGAAGTCGGGGGCCTCGCCTACGCGGCCAACTCTGCGGTGCGCGTGTTGGCAGCCGCCTACGACATGGTCGTCATCGAAACGACCGGAGTCGGCCAATCGGAAATCGACATCGTGCACGTGGCGGACACTGTCGTGCTCGTGGTCCAGCCGGGAAGCGGCGACGTGCTTCAGTTCTTGAAGGCCGGAATCATGGAGATCCCAGATATACTGGTTGTAAACAAGGCCGATCAAGACGAGCTAGCGCAACGCGCCATCGCCGACCTTCGGGGCGCGCTTCAGACCGCCCACGCAGTCGGGGCGGCCGGCGGACGCGACGCGGGTTGGGAGCCGCCGATCATCGCTACCAGCGCGACGAAAGGCACCGGAATTGATGATCTCATCGACGCCCTCGACGAGCATCGAAAACACCTCGAGGCCACGCTGGTAACGCGCCGTCGCCAAGGCGAGGTACAGTGGGCTCTCGATCTTTTCACGCGGAAGCATGGCGAGCACGGGGTTTCGACCCTGGGCGGAGCGGCGCAACTCCAAGCGCGCGCCGAACGAGACCTCGACGACGGTGAAACGCCGTTGAGCCTTTGCGAACATTTGAGCCGGGAGTATGTAGCAGCGCTCGGCAAAACTCCGTGAGGAAACAGATGAGTGAACGTCCAGATATCGTCCCTATTGGTCAAGTACCCGAGCTAGGCGTCGTGCCGGAAAAGATGCACGCGTATGCGATTCGCCCGGAGCGCTTCGGCGAGCCCAAGCAATCCTTTCAACCGGAGGAGCTACCGGTTTGGGAGCTCGGCCCGGGCGAGGTGCTGGTGCAGGTCATGGCGGCCGGCGTCAATTTCAATGGCGTTTGGGCGGGGCTGGGCAAGCCGGTCGACGTGCTCAAGGGCCATGGGCTCGACTACCACATCGCAGGATCGGACGCCTCAGGCGTCGTGTGGGGGGTCGGCCCAGGCGTCCACGACCACAAGGTCGGCGACGAAGTGGTGCTGCACTGCAACCACCTCTTGAACCCGGGCACCAACGACATGCAGAGCATTTGGGGTTACGAAACTCCGGACGGCTCGTTCGCACAGTTCACGAAGGTCCAGGCGCAACAAGTGCTTCCGAAACCGCCGCACCTCAGCTGGGAAGATGCCTCCAGCTACGGCCTCACCTATTACACCGCTCATCGGATGTTGGTCGACCGCGCCGAGGTGAAGCCTGGCGAAGACGTGCTCATCTGGGGCGCTGGTGGCGGTCTCGGCGTGTTTGCCGTCCAGCTTTGCAAGGTCATGGGCGCGCGCGCGATCGCGGTGGTGTCGAGTGACGACAAGGCCGAGCTCGTCATGCAGCTTGGCGCGCACGGCGTCATCAACCGCAAAGACTTCCCTGCGCTGCAGTACAAAGACGACATGACGCCCGAAGAGCAAAAGGCACACAGCGCCGACCTCAAGGGCTTCGGCAAGCGCATCTGGGAGATTCTCGGTGAGCGCAAGGGGCCGGACGTCGTGTTCGAGCACGTCGGCAAAGCAACCTTCCCAGCGAGCGTCTTCCTGGCAGCGAAGTACGGTCGAATCGTCATCTGCGGCGCAACTACGGGCTACAACCTCAACTTCGACGTACGTCACCTCTGGATGCGTCAAAAAAGGATCATCGGCTCACACTTTGCGGACGCGGATTCCGCGAGCCGCGCGAACCGCCTGGTGATTCAAGAGAAGGTCAAGCCGGTGATGACGCGCCTCTTCACCTGGGACGAAATTCCCGAGGCTCATCAGCTCATGTACGAAAACAAGGTTCACGGCACCGTCGCATGCTTGGTCGGAGCGCCCCGGCCCGGGCTCAAGAACCTCGAAGAGACCCTCGCCGCGATGGCGAACGGTTAGGAACAGCCATGCAGCAAGTCATCGAAGCCATTGAAGGCATCTACCAGCGAGCGCACGACAACGTGAAGGCGATCGTCATCGAAGGAGATCGCATCAGCGGGAAGAAGCTGAACGAGAACCAGCTCGCGGCACATGCAGTCGCGTACCTCGCCACGGAGCTCGAAGCCTGCCGGCAGATGGCGTCCTGGGCGGAGCGTGTGGGCGGCGACTACGAAGGCAAAGTCGCGCGGGCCTACGTCGGCGAGGTCGCGCGCACGATCGTGGGCGGAGTCGATCTCGGCGCCTGTGAAAACATCGGGCTTGGGGAGCTCGGCATCACCGACGCGGACCTGCGCGAGACCGTGCTTCGGCCCGAGGTCATCGCATTTTCTACCGAGCACGCGAACGGGAGCGTCTACCTCGAGCTTGCGGCGCAGGCGCGGGACCACGGCTTCCCAAACCCTGGGTTCGAAGACGAGATGCTCGAGGAGATCCGCTCGCAGTTCGCGAAATTCGTCGATGCCGAGGTCATTCCAAGGGCACAGGACATTCACCGGCAAGACATCTTGATCCCGATGGACATCGTCGACCAGATGAGCGAGCTCGGTGTGTTCGGATTGACGATCCCCGAGGAGTACGACGGGCTCGGCATGAGCAAAGTTGCGATGTGCGTCGTCACCGAAGAGCTATCCCGGGGTTACATCGGCGTGGGCTCGCTCGGCACGCGCTCGGAAATCGCGGCCGAGCTGATCATGGGCGGCGGCACCGAGGAACAAAAAAAGGAGTGGCTCCCGAGACTCGCTGCAGGCGAGGTGCTTTCGACTGCTGTGTTCACCGAGCCGAACATCGGATCGGATCTCGCACACCTCGGGACGCGCGCGGTCAAGCAAAGCGACGGCAGCTACTTGCTCAACGGGCAGAAGACTTGGATCACCCATGCCGTACGAGCGGACTTGATGACCGTCCTGGCGCGCACCAACGCCGACGAGCCGGGGTACCGCGGGTTGTCGATGTTTCTTGCCAGCAAGACTCGGCGCACCGGTGAGAACGGCGAGGCCGAGTTCGTCGACGACGGCCTGACCGGAACCGAGATCACGGTGCTCGGCTACCGCGGCATGAAGGAATACGAGCTGAGCTTCGAAGACTTCAAGCTATCTGCCGACTCGTTGCTGGGCGGCGAAGAAGGAGCAGGCTTCAAGCAGCTCATGCGCACCTTCGAGAGCGCCCGCATTCAAACCGCCGCGCGTGGCGTAGGCGTGGCGCAAGCGGCCCTCGAAGACGCGATCCTCTACGCGACGGATCGCGAGCAGTTTGGCGGACCGATTTTCCAGTTCCCGCGCGTCGCTCGAAAAATCGGCCGGATGATCGTCCGCATACAAGCGGCCCGGCAGATGACCTACTTCAGCGCGCGCGAAAAGGACCAGGACAAGCGCTGTGACCTCCAAGCAGGCATGGCGAAGCTCTTGGCCACCCGGGCCGCGTGGGAAGCCGCGGACGCAAACGTTCAAATTCACGGCGGTAACGGATACGCCGAGGAGTACACCGCATCGCGCCTGTTGGTGGATGCGCGAGTCCTCAGTCTCTTTGAAGGCGCCAACGAGATTCAGGCGCACGTCGTGGCGCGCCGGCTTCTCGAAAGCTGACGCCCCCGGCCTAAGCGGCCATACTGCCCCGGGATGGGGAGGCCGGTTCGCTATGCCTTTGCCGCAGTGCTCGCGCTGCAGGTCTTCTTGGCCGTGTGGGGCGTCGCCGACCAATGGACGCGCGGCCACAACGGTTGGAACGGCTCCGCGTACCACAATGCGGCACGCAACACGTTGCGCTGGGACGTCCTGTTCCCGCTCCAGTACGAAACCGCCAACGTACCGCCCAAGAAGGAGCAACTCTATACGCACGCGCCGCTCGCGCTGCACATGCACAACGTCGCCGCCGTGAAGCTCTTCGGCGATCGCGAGGTTTCGATCCGGCTCGTCGCGGGCTTCTGGAGCGTGGCCGCCCTCTGCATGTTGTTCGCCGTGGTGCGACGCCTCTGGGACGACGCTCACGCCCTAGCCGCGTCCGCGATCTACGTCGCGCTGCCAATCAACGCAATCTACACCAACATGGCCAACCACTCGGCCGGCTTCATCTTCTGGTCGCTGCTCACCCTCTATCTCTACATCCGAGCGACGCGCGCCCCCCCCTGGCGGCGCCTAGACTTCGCCGTCTTCCTGGCCACCTTCGGCATCGCCAGCAGCTGGGACTGGCCCGCCTACTACGTCGCCGCCTGCATAGCCCTGCACTGGGCCTGGACGCTCTTCCGGCCGCGGCGCTCAGAAGCTGCGAGCGGGCCGCCCGCCCAGTTGGCCGTGTTCTGCGCATGGGTGGTTCTGCTGTTCGTAGGGCATTTCGTCTTGGTAGAGGTGGTCGCCGGGAATCTGGGCGAGTTGACGGAGGCGTTCAACACGCGGCGAGCTCTCTCCTGGGGGCGATTTCGGACGCACCTGTTGATCGTGCCGGAGTTGATGTTCACGGCGCCGGTTCTCGCACTTTGCGTCGCGTGGGTTGTCGCGTGGGGCGTTCGTGCGGTCCGCGGGACGGCGCGCGCGAGGGACCTAGTTCCGGTCGCCTTCCTAGCCGCCGGACTGATTCACTATTGGACGTTTCGGTGGAGCGCGATGGTCCATTCGTACTGGGCCTGGCCTACGCTGCCGGCAGTCGCGATCATCGTTCCGGTGTCGCTCTTCGCGATGGCCCGCTGGGTTCGCGAACGCGCCGGGACAGCGGTCAGTTTCAGCGTGCTGCTCCTGCTGGTCCCGCTGGCGATCCGCATCGTTCAGATCGTTCCGGAGGGGCGCTACGTGGGGGGCTCGATGTGGTTCTTCACTCCGGTGCGCGGCGCGACGGACACCTACGACTCCGGAAGACCTGAGCTTCGGTTTGCGGAGCGCGTCAAGGAGTGGACCGACCGAGATACCGGAGTCCAGCTGCACACGAGCCTCAAGCCCCTTCGACTAGAACCTCGTTTCGACATCACTCTCGATCGCGTGACCCATCGCTGGTCACAAAACCCGCGCGTCGAGATTCCCAACGATGAGGGGGCTACCGGGTGGGTCTTCATCGCCGCGCTCGATGCCTTCCCTGAAGAACAGCGTGCTGCCTTCGCTTCACGCCACCCCTATCGCCAGTTCGGCGACTACTTCATGGTGGACCTCCGCGAGGAGGCTCGGGACATCGAGGCCTGGGACTCATCCCCGCTGGCGATGAGTCCTCGATGGTGGCTCTTGCACAACGCCTTCGAGCCTCCGATGAGATCGACGCGGCTCATTGAAGCGGAGCAATCTCTCGACAAAAAGGTGGCAGACCTCGATGCCCCGTAGACATCTCGCTTCAATACTGACGCTGTGGGCCTCGGCCTACGTGGGGTGCGTCGTCTTCCTGCTCGTCGGGCTAGAGTCGCAATCCGCCGTCTCGGTCGAGCTCCTCGGCCAAGTATCTTGGCTGGCACTCATCGGCTCGGTCCCCACAGCAGTGATCTTGGGAGCCGTATCTCAGGTTGCGCGCGCGTCGAGAACCGTGGTCGTTGGGTCCGCGGCGGTGCTGATGCTGCTCGTAGCGGCCTTCGCCTGGGAGCAGACGGACTTCCTGCTCTCCGGGCCCCGTTGGGCAGTTCATCCGCATCGCGACCTCGCGCGCGCCGTGATGGGGTCCAGCATCGGGCTCGTCGCCGCCGGAGGCTGGGCGTGGCTGATCGCAGGCGCGCGCATCTCGACTACAGGTTGGCGTGCGGCATGGGCCGCACTCACCGTGCTCGCAGTGGGGCTGCTAACCGCGGCCATCGCGCGCTACCGGGCGTACGACTACTCGATGGCGCAACTGGTTCTCCCAGCAAGCATTCTTTCGGGCGCGTTGGTGCTCCTGCTCTTTCGCGAGTCCCGGCGCTGGCCAGTCGTCTTGGGCGCGGCGGTCGCCTGTCTGCTCATTGGCATTGGCACCCGCATCGACCCCGCACTGACCGCCACCGGACAGCGCGAGGTGACCGCATACAACCGAACCGCGGCGTTGACGACCCTTTACCTCCTTCCTCACTTCGGCCGCGAAGAGACTTGGTCCATCGCTGGTGAGGCGTGCCCGGAGCCGAGAGCCGCCGTGAATCAATCTCCGATCGGTATCGAGCCGGACCAACGCCGCAACGTGATCATCATCACGGTCGACGCCCTTCGAAAGGATGTCGTGGGCATGCAGGTAGACGGACGCCCGGTTACCCCAGAGCTGACGCGCCTCGCAAGAGCCGGTGTCTCGTTCACCAATGCCACGTCGACCTATCCGGCGACCCTGTTCGCCATGGGCAGCGCGTTCACCGGTTTGAGCCCGGCCGAGATCTACCTTTCCCCGGCCCTGCCCGACACGATCTTCACCCGCGCCCGCGCCCACGTCGATCGACAGCTCGCCGTCCTTCCCGACGTGCGATGGTTTCGTCTTCCGATCGTCGAACAGTTCCTTGCGCCAGGCGTCGACACCGTGTTCGCGCCGACGGACGCCGCCGCCACCGACGCGCTCATCTCCCGTCTCCGAGCCGCGCGGGACGACGAGGCCTCCGTGATGGCATGGGTTCACTACTACGCGCCGCACGACCCCTACCGAACGCACCGAGAGCTCCGCTTCGGAAAGGGCAAGAAGAACGCCTACCTGAGCGAAGTCGCGCGCTTCGACCGCGAGCTGGGCCGCCTGTTGCGGTACTTGACGGAGGACGGATGGCTCGACGACACCCTGGTTGTCTTCTTCTCGGACCACGGCGAGGCGTTGGGGGAGAAGTCCTACTGGGGACACCACGTCTACTTGAACGCTTGGATGGTCGACGTCCCGCTGGTGCTGTGGCACGCGCAACTCGCACCATCTAAGCCCGCCGTTGGCGTGAGTCTCGCCGACGTGGCGCCGACGATCTTGCACTTCCTCGGACTACCTATCCCGCCGGACACGGCCGCGAAGAGTCTCTTCACCCTGGACCCCAACTTGCCGAACCGGCCGACCTTCTCCGAGGCATTCCCGGTGCGCGGCGAGGAGCTCTTCGCCAGCTTCCGGCTCCCCTCGCTCGACGATGCGGCGATTCGAACCAGGCTGCGTGGCATTCGCCGTGCAAGTAAGGGGTACGAGCCAAAGGGCGCGATTTCGCAGGGCCGCTATCGTCTCATCCACCATCGTGGCGCCGACACCACGTTGTTCTACGACCACGAGACCGACCCTAACGAGCGCCGCGATGAAGGGACTTCCAACCTGCAAGCCAGCAAGCTCCTTCACAGCGAGCTCAAGCGCTGGGAGCAGGAACAACTCCGACGCATCCAGTGCCGGCTTCAACTCACCGAGGATCGGCGGGCGACACCTCGTCCACGATGACGACTACCTTTGGCGACTTCACACGGCCGGCCGTCATCGACAAGCGTGCGTCGTGAAACTCGATCTCCGCCGCCTCGCCGGAGATCGTCGTCGCGTACAATTGCACCACCAATTGACTCGAGTCGTCTGGAACCCCGATCTCGTAGCTCAGTCGCCAACGCTCCCCATCCCGGATTTGAATTCCATTGCGCGCGAACTTCTCGTACCCATTGAGAAAGACATCCTGGTGAAAATCGATCGTCCCTTGTTCGCCCGTGACCTCTAGATCCAGGTCCACCCGGAGCGTAGTGTCACGCGGAACGCGTAGGTATTGGCCACCGATTAGAAGTTTCTTGCCCGCGTCGGCCGGCACCGATATGACGCCCTCGGTCCACAGATCGAGCTCCCCCGCCTCCGTCATGTCTCCGCGGCCGGAGCGCGTGAGTCGGGCCACTTCGGTCAAGAACTGCCGCTCACGGGCCGACGCTGGCTCGCTCTGCCGCTCCGGACCGAACACCAGATCGTCGACGGGAATCGAGCGCATGCAGCTCCGAAACGACTCGCTACACACGATGGCGGTGCCGGACGGCTGCCACATGAGCACGCTTCGGGCATACGTGTTCCCCGCGAACAAGTGACGCGGGGTGTCGTACTCTCGGAACCAACTTCGTCCGACGAAACGCTTTGCCTGCAGCTCCAAGCCGAGGAGATCCATCACCGAAAGAGCGGTGTCGACGTGCGCGTAGAGCGTGTCGATGCGCTTCGGCTGCGGCTCGGGCATCATGACGACTGCGAACGACCAGCTTTGCGAAAGCAACCTCTGCGTCGGGTTCGCTGCCTGAACGAGCCCAGTCGACTCGTCCGACGTGATGATCACGACGGTATCGCGAAGCACCCCGTGCTGTTCGAGTTGGGTCACGAACTCGGCGAGGGCGTCGTCCGCCCATCGAAAAGCACGCTCCTGCCGACTCCGCGCTCCCTCGGCCGTGGCTCCATCTGGAACCGTAAACGGATGATGCGTGCCGACGGTCAGCAGCGTCGCAAAAAAGGGCCGCTCGCCCGCGTGCAGCTCGAGCACCCGGCGGAGGGACTGCTCGAAGAACGCCTTGTCGTCGACGCCCCAATCGGTGCGCGCGTAGCTCTGGTCGAACCAAGGGTCTCCGACCAGTTCCTCGAAGCCAGCCTTCTTCATGAACTGGTCCTTCATCATGAAGGCGAGCGGCGCCGATTGGATATAGGCCGTCGCATACCCCTCATCACGGAGGACCTCGGGAAGGCATCGATGCGCCGCGCCGTAGACCTGTTCGCTCATCTTGGATTGATCGGTCAGGAGCTTCGGATAGTCCCCGCACAGGATCCCGTACTCACCGCGGTTGGTTTGCCTCTGGTGCGAGATGAGCCGGGTAAAAAAAATGTGGCGCTGGGCCAGCGCATCGAGCTTAGGCATCGTGGTCCCACTTTGGACCCCCTGCGCGGCGGCAACCGAGGGCAGGTGCGCGCCCGAGGCCGCTTCGATCAGAATGAGCAGGACGTTGGGCCGTTCGGACAGGGGACCTGTCCATCTCTTTCCGCTCAGGTCGCCTCGAAAAACATCGCCCAGGTCCGCTCTGATGGAACCCGAGCCCGTCGCCCCGAACGCCGGCCAAAAGGAGAAATTCGCCTGCACCGCGTGCCGCTGTCGCCACTCGTCGTGCCCGGGAGAGGCCGGAATGACGAACTGCCCGAACACGCTCAAGGCGAAGGCCGCGCCCCACCACCGCCACCAGCGCTGCCCCGGGACACGCGCCCACAACCCCGCCGCGACGGCCAAGGCCGTGAGTGAACCGAGAAGCACCGGGTGCCGCAGGTGACGCACCGACCCGCCGACAAACGTGGAGTCGGCGAGGAATCCCGCATGGCTGAGTGCATAGAGCGAATCGAAGACCGAGATGAACTCGTACATCGCAAAGCTCACCCACAGGAGAGAGAGCACCGTCACGAGCCCGAGCGCGCGCCCCCACCAGCGGCGGGTCGCAAGAAAGACACCCGCGACACCCACGATGAGGAGCGCAACCGAGGCGTCGGCGAGCGCGCCACGCAAATCCACTGGAGCGAGGGCCAGATGCTTCTCGCGTAGCAATAAGACGCGCGTCAGCCACGGCCCCCCGAGGCATAGGGCGACGATCAGCCCCCAGGCCGCCCTTCCCCTCCAGTCCCGCTCCGTCGGTTCGATGACGGCAGGTTATGGGCTATGCAATCGCGATGGCAAAGGGTTTCGCGCCTGCGACCGAACGCAATCGGCAACCGATCCTCGATGTGCTGCGTCGAGTGCTTCCGCCTACCGGCCTCGTCCTCGAAGTGGCGAGCGGAACAGGCGAGCACGCGATGTTTTTTTCCGAGCAGCTGCCGGCACTCCGGTGGCAGCCGACCGATACGTCGCCAGAAGCCCTACGGAGCATCGGCGCCTGGGTCGCCGACGCGGCCCGCGAGAACCTCCTCGCCCCACTCGAGCTCGACGTACGGTCGCCGCGCTGGCCCCTGGCCGAAGCGGACGCTGTGGTGTGCATCAACATGATCCACATCTCGCCGTGGGAGAGCACCGAAGCGCTCTTCGGGGGCGCGAGCCAACTGCTGGCGGGCGGCTCCTCTCTGTTTACGTATGGCCCGTATCGCCTCCACGGCGAGCACACCGCGCCGAGCAACGCGGCTTTCGATCAGAGCCTTCGATCGCGCAACGCACGCTGGGGCGTCCGCGATATCGATGAGCTCGTCGAGCTGGGTGAGCGAACGGGTTTCGCGCTCGAAGAGCAGGTCGGCATGCCAGCCAACAACATGAGCCTCGTGTGGAGGCGTGACGCCTAAGTAAACGAGCTGGGCAGCAACGGGTTCAGGAACAGCCCCACGAAGTAGGCGATGAAGACGAGGATGAGGGTGATTCCTCGTTTGCGGCCAATGTGATTACGCTCGTTGAACGCCATCAACAACAGCAACAGCGTCACGCCCGCCATAATCGGAAAGTCACGAGTGATGATGGCGCGATTCACCGCTCCGGGGGCAATGATTCCGGGGAGCGCGAGCACGCCCAGCAAGTTGAACATGTTGGAGCCGATGACGTTTCCGACCGCGATATCATCCTCGCCACGGCGCGCGGCGGCGACGGAGGCGGCGAGCTCGGGAAGGCTCGTCCCGAGCGCCACCAACGTGAGCCCTACGACCAGCTCGGTGACCCCGAGGTCGCGCGCGATTCCCACGGCGCCCCACACCAGCAGCCGCGAACCGAGCAGCAGAAAGACCAGGCCGACCGAGAAGATAGCCACGGCCTTGGCGGTGGGCAGCGCGTCGGGAATGTCGTCCTCTGCGAACGCTCCGACAGGAGCCTCCAACTCCTCGACCTGCTGGTGACGGCCCTGCATTCCGATCCAAGCGATCAACACGAACATCCCGGACAGCAAGATGAAGCCTTCCGTCCGGGTGAGCTCTCCGTCCGACAGGAAGAACCACGCGACCCCCATGCACAGGAAGAGCACGGGAATCTCCCGCATGATCAAGCGAGAGTGAACACGCAGTGGACGTACGAGGGCGGCTGCGCCGAGGACCAGTGTCACATTAGTGATGTTCGAGCCGATGGCATTCCCGATGCCCATCTCGCGGCTGCCGGCTGCGGCTGCCATGCCGGAAACCAACATCTCGGGCGCCGACGTGCCGAAGGCCACGATCGTCAACCCGATGACGAGGCGGCTAACCCCCAGGTTGCTCGCGAGCCCGGCCGATCCGTACACGAAGCGATCCGCCCCCCAGACCACAGCGATGAAACCCACGATAATCGCGGCAATGTCGTAGGACAGCGTCAGGGCGACCTCTCTGGCAAACCAGGACAGGCTAGTTTTGCTCAGGACACGGCCGGCGCAAGCCCCGTGCAGATCGCGCTGGCAAAACCACCCTGCGGAGCGCTATACGTGTCAAACCAAAGGAGGGGACAGGATGAGTGAGCGGCTACGGGACAAGGTGGCGATCGTCACAGGGGCGAGCCGAGGCATCGGCGCCGCCATCGCCGGCTACATGGCCGAAGAGGGGGCCAAGGTGATCCTCGTTTCGCGAAAGATCGAAGGCCTGCAGGCCGTGGCCGACGAGATCCGCGCAAACGGCGGCGAGGCAACCCCGATCGCATGCCACACCGGGCACCGCAGTCAGCGCGAAGAGATGCTCGCAGCGGCCTTGAAGGCCTACGACAAGGTGGACATCCTGGTGAACAACGCCGCGACCAACCCACACTTCGGGCCGATGCTGACAATAGACGAGGGCGCCTGGGACAAAACCTTCGAGGTCAACGTGAAGGGCTATTTCGGAATGATCCAGCTCGTGGCGGGCCACTTGCAGCAACGGAATGCCAAAGGGTCGGTCGTGAACATCGCGAGCGTCGTGGGCACGATGGCCGCGCCGATGCAGGGCGTCTACGCAATGACCAAGGCTGCGGTGATCTCGATGACCAAGACACTGGCGATGGAGCTTGGCGGCGCGGGCATTCGAGTCAACGCGATCGCACCGGGCTTGATCGAAACCAAGTTTGCGCAGGTGTTGGTCGACAACGACTCCATTCGATCGAGCATCGTCAATCGAACGGCGGCGGGCCGGGTCGGGCAGCCCCGAGACATTGCAGGAGGAGCCGTCTTCTTGGCTTCCGACGAATCGGATTATGTGACGGGAGATGTCATGGTCATCGACGGCGGTTGGACACTCGCATAGCCGGGGGGCGGCCGATGAACGCAAATCCGCCACCACCCCCACCAGGCGCTTCACGCCCGCCAGGTGCTTCACGCCCGCCGGGGGCTGCACGCAAGCTCGATTTGGTCGAGATGCGTATCGCGAACCTGCGCCGGGAGCTCGACGCAGAAACCGAGCCGGCGAACCAGGCGGCGATCCTCTACCAAGTCGCCGCACTCTACGAGCACGAGCTCGATCGTGTCCCGGACGCGATCGATCACTACGGGCAATCGCACGCGGCGGCGCCCGGTTTCCAACCAGCCCTGATCGCCCAACTTCGCATCGCGGAGCGCGCCAACAACGGACACAACCTATCCGCGCTTCAGTCCGAGCAAGTAGCCACGGCGACGAGCGCGGCTGTCCGTGGTGCGGCGCTCATGGACTTGGCCGTTCGATCGGAGGATTGGGTGTCGCTTCTGCAAGAGGCGATCGCGCGATCTCCGGCGCCGGTCGTACCGGCTCTGATTCTCGAGTGGCTTGCGGAGGCGCGAGGTGACCAGGAGGCGCTACGACACGCGTTGCGCGCCCAGGCGGAGCACGCAGCAGACGCGAGCCTTCGAGCGGCCCTGTGGATGGACGTTGCCCTGAGCGAACTAGAGGCGGGCCACCCGGACGACGCAATCGAGGCGCTCGAACGCGCTTGCGACTCCGAGGCACTCGTCTGGCAAGCCAGGTCGCTGCAGCGCCGGGTAGCCGGGGAACACGAACGCTGGGACGTCTTGATCCGTGCGACGACGTCGATGGCGCGCCTGCTCGAAGCGGCGGCCGACGCGGACGAGCCGCCCGACCCCATGAACCTTTCGGTCCCCGAGGGCGAGCGTGTCTCAATGGCGGCATTCCTGTGGCAAGAGGCGGCCGCGTATAGCGCGACGCGGCTCGACGACTCGGATGCTGCCGCGGGCTACCTCGAAGCGGCGCTGCGTCTGTTCCCAGACCGGAGGGCCATTCGTTTGCAAGCGTTGCGCATCGAGCAATGTCGCAACGAGCCTGCTGCGTTGGAGCGCGCGTCCGGTTGGTTCCTCTCCACGGCGCCAGCGGATCCGGCGTTCGTGGCGCACCAAGTGCGTCGCGCACTGTCGAGCGAAGATCGCCAGCGCGCCTTGGACACACTCCGTGACGCGGCCACCCGGTACCCCGATTCCGCCTATGCGCAAGCGGCGCTCGACGTCGGGTTGATCCGGTGCGGGGACGCCTCCGCGCATGCCGAACGCTCCGAGCGACTTCGCGCGCAGGCACAAAGTGCGGAGGGAGACTCGCGCGCTCGAGTGACGTGGCACGCGGCGCAGTTGGCGACCGGAAGCTCGACCGCCTCGACACAGGCGCAAGCGCTCTACAGCGAAGCCAGTCGCACTGCCGCGACGTCGAAAGAACGAATCCTGCGCGAGGCTCTGGGTGCAGCGCTCGCCGCCGCACAACCCCGTGAGATCCTCCAACGGTGCGATGAGCTGATCCAATGCGACATCGAGCCTGCGGAGCGGGCGACGCTTGCCTTCACTAGATACGACGTGACCCAACATGCCCTCGGGGCCACTCAGGATGCGCAGCTGCTCCTACGCGACGGCATCGAGGACGCCGACTGCCGGGCATGGGCCGGGCATGTCGCTCGAGCCCAGGCCGCGTGGACCGGCAACACCAGCTTGCTAGCCAAAGCCCACGAGTCCATCGCCCGGCTGAACGCTGAAGACGCACGCGTCGGGCACCTGTGCGCGGCGGGGCATGCCTACGCGCGCAGCGGGGACTGGGGGGCGGCGGAGCGTGTTCTTCGGGAGGCGCTGGGTGCCGCGCCCGACGACCGCTACATCGTCATGTTGCTCGCCGACGTGCTGCGCGAAGGAGGACGTCCCGAAGACGTGGTGTCCTTGGCTCGTGAGCGGTCTCTCGGTGAGCCGGGCGCCGCCCTTGGGGAGGTTTCGCTTCTCCTCGCCGGCGCAACGGCCGAACGGAACGAAAATCTGGCGGCGGCCCAGCGTGCGTACGAGCAAGCATTGGCAGAAGCGCCGGAGTCGCCCTCGGCCGCCCTCGCCCTGCTCGACGTCGCTCGGCGTCGAGATGACGTCGGCGCAAGAGTGCGAGCCTACGCGCTTCTCTCAAACGCCGATCTCGGCGGAGGAGTACCAGAGCTCTTCGCCTTGCTTCACGGCGACGCCCTGAGCTCGGACGGCGCTGCCGATGCAGGCGCGGCCTACGAACAAGGGCTCGAGCACCCCAGCGCCGCAGTCGCCGCGGCCGTTGCTCTACTGTCGACACCCACTCGGCTCACCAAGATCGATCAGCGCTCGGCCGCCGAAGAGGTCCTCGCGGACGCCGGCATCGCGCCCCCCGAGACGTTTGGCCGGTTTGGCGCGGCGTATGGAGCGCTGCGCGGGTCGCTCGGTGCACAAGGCGCTCTGGCCGGTGACGCTTGGCTCGAACTCGCCGCGCTGGCGCCAACCGAGGCCTTGCGAGCCGGAGCGCTACTTCAGGGCCTGCGGGCCTCGCGCGTCGCCCAAGGGACCGGAGCCGCAGACGATCTCTTCATGCTCGCCCAAGAAGCCGAGGCGCTCGCCAAGACCCACCCCGACGCAGCCATTGCCCTAGACGAAGCCCTGGCACCTGGCGACGACGCCGGGTTTCGCGCCAGCGCGCTCGAGAGACGATTGGGCCACAGTGACGGGGTCGGACGGGGCGCACTCGAGGCGGCACATTGCCGCGCGCTCGTCGATGCGGATCGGGGCGCCGAGGCGGTTGCCTTGCTCAGCAAGGCAGTCGACGAGCGACCCGATGACCTCGCACTGTGGGAAACGCTTCGAAGCGCCGCGCGCCAAGCTGGGCAGTGGCCATTGGTGGCTCAAGCTTGCGAGCGGCTCGCGCCGTTCGTCGATGGCAGCCTCAGGGCCGATCTGTTGGAGGAGGCGGGCGTCGTTCGCTTGGATTGCCTCGAGCAGTACCCGCAGGCCGAAGACCTCTTGCGCCGCGCACTCGAAGAAGACCCCTCCCGCGACATCGCCTTCCGCCGGCTGCACGACCTACTGGCCGAACAAGAGGACGCCGAAGCTCTCGAAGCGCTCGTCTCCAACCGACTCGCCCTGGGCGGCCCAAAGGATCGCCCGGCTCTGCTCTACGAACGGGCCCGTCTGCTTCGCGGGTTCAGCGACCGACCCGGCGCGCTCGATGTTCTCGACGAGCTTTTCACCGTGCAGCCCCAGCATTCAGGCGCCTTGGCCCTCGCCGCGGAGGTTCACGTTTCGCTCGAACAATGGCCCGAGGCGATCGAATGCCTGCAAAAGCTATCCAAAACGGGAATCCCCGAAGAACAACGGAGGGTCGCCCACCTCGCCGCCGCCGATTTTCTCGAAACGCATCTCGAAAACAACGGCGCAGCGCTCGAAGAGTTGCGCGCGATCGAAGCCCTCGGCCTCGCCGAAGCGCAAATATGGGTGCGAATCGGGGCGCTCGAAGCAGGCTTCGACAACCGTGGGGCCGCGCTCAGCGCATACAGGCGCGCACTCGATGCAGAGCCGTCGCACGCGACCGCAATCACGCACTTGGTCGAGCTCCTCGACGAACCCGAGAAGGACGCGGCGGTGAGCTCCTACGAGCGCGCACTTTGGACGCGTATCGAGGGCGGCGAGCTCGATGCGCCGCTTCTCGAAGGGCTCGGCAAGTCCGCCACGTGGAGAAGAGATACGCGGCGCGCGGCGGCGGTACGCGCGGTACAGAGCGCACTCGGGCTCGCGTCATCGGGCGACGACGGCGGCGTGGCGAATCTCCAGGACGTCTCCGTGGCCGCCGTGTGGGATCGCGACGCCGATCCGGTTTTGCAGCAAGTCGTGCTTCGAGCGGGCCCGGCTCTGTCGAACGAGCGTCTCCGCACCAAGAAGGCCGCACCGAGCGATCCCATCTACGGTGAGCTCGAGCGAATCTCCCAGCGCTTCGGCGCCCGTGTGGGGTCGATTGGGCTGTCCGATGAGATCGAAACATTGATCGCACGCACCGGCCGCGACGGCGAGATCGACTGGACGGTCCCTCGCGTCGCGCAGGAGGGCCTCGATGGCGCGGGGCGATTCGTTGCAGGCCGTCTCGCATGGGCAGCACCACGCGGCGCTGCGGCGCTTCTCGATGAAACACCCCAGAAGGTCGCGGGCACATTGGCGGCGGTTCTCCGTATCGCTCGCTGCGAGATTGGGCTTGGAGAGCCGGCCCTACCTGCGATCGACGTCAAGCTTCGAAGAGCGACTCGCAAGGCCGTGCACGAAGCTGTCGACGGCGTGCAATTCGCGCCCGCGTCGCTGCTCGCGTTCGCCCGAAGCCTCCAGCAAAGCGCCGACCGGGCCGGGCTCTTGGCATCGGGCGACATCGCCGCCGCCATCGCGACGTTGCTGAACGGCCGGGTCACACTCGGCACGCTCAGGACATCTGCGCGCGGGATCGACCTTCTTCGATTCTGGCTCGAGGCCGAATCACCTCTGTGGGGGGCCAATGGCTGAGGACGATCTGTCTGCGGCAAACCGAGAGTCGGGCGCGCCCTCTTTTGATTTCGACGACGATGCGATTTCCTCGCTTCTCGATGACTTCGTCGCAACTCGAACGGGGCCCCAGGCAAAGCGCATCAGCCGCCCGCCGGACCCCTCGGACGCCGGCGCACAAGCGGCACAACGTACGGTGTTCCAAGACAGTGCACGGCACGAGGCCCTGCCCCTCGTCGGCGACACCCCGCAGACCAGGGGCCGCCGCATCGAGCTACTCGAGGGCCTGGCGGAACGCGCCGTTGGCTCCGCACGTGCTCGGCTTCTGAGCTCGGCCGCGGAGCTTCACGAACAACTGGGCAACGACGAGGCTGCTGACCGCAACTACACCGATGCGCTGGCCGCCGACGCCCGGGACGTCGTCGTGCTGCGGGCTCTGCGACGACACGCCATGCGGCGCGACGACTGGGCGGCCGCCGCAAGCGCGCTAGAGAAGGAGGCGGGGCTCGAACTGAGCGTGAGCGATCGGGCGTCCGCACTCAAATTGCTCGCCCACATCCGACTGTCGAAGCTGGGGGACGCCGCGGCCGCCGGACAGGCGGCCACACGGGCAGCCGGGCTTCAACAAGACGATTTCGTCGCCAGCATACTGGCAGCCTCGGCCCGCCTGGCGCGAGGGAACGCAACGCGTGCGGCGGAGGCCATCGCAGACGCGGCCGAACAATGGCCGGACGCCGAGGCCCAGGCGGTCATGGTTCTGCACGCGGCACAGCTGTTCGAGAGCACCAACGCGCCGGACGCCGCGAAAGAGGCATTCGGCCGCGTCGTCGAGCTTCAACCGGCACGCCTCGCGGCACATTTTGGCGTGATTCGAGCCTCGCATGACCTCGGCGCCACCGACGCCAGCCGCGAAGCGCTCGAGGCCGCAGCAGAGCACTCCTCTCCGTCAGTCGCCGCCGCGCTGCTCCGAACGGTCCGCGGCCCATCGGAAGACACCGCCACTCTCTGGACGCTTGCCGAGGCGGCAGCGCTTGCCGGTGACCCGCAGCGGGCGATCGAGACAATGGAACGCATGTCGGGCCAATCCCCGGAACTGCGCGCGGTCAGCAACGCGCGGCGTGCACGTCTGCACGCAGAGCGGGGCGACCAAGCCGGCTACGAACAAGCGTCACACGCTGCGCATTCGGAGCCGCGTCTCGGCGCCTACGTACAAGCTTGGCGGCTCTTGATGACGGCCGACACCGAGGACGGAGCCACGGTCCCGGGACTGCTCGAAACGATGTCCGACGAGGCAGCAAGCGCTTCATCGAGCGTGGCGCGCGCCGACGAGGCGGCTCGCAATGGAGACGGCGCAGCATTCGTCGCTGCACTGCAGCGCGAGGCCGACGAATCTCCCGACGATCTCGCTGCCGCAGCAGCCCTGGCGATTGCCGAAGTCGCTGATGCTACCGGCGTGACCAACCGCCGAACGGCATTGCTGCGGGCGGAGGAACGCGCTCCGGCCAACCCGTGGATCGGCAGGGCTCTCCTTCTCGACGACGAAGAGCTCGCGCGTCGCGCGCAGCGGTGGACGGGCGAAGGCCGGGCCACCACCGGAGCGCGAAGCGCGTTTGCTTTCACGATGGCCGCGCGGCTCGCGACCCCGGGCACGGAGGCGGCCATCAGCGCATGCGAGGACGCTCTGAAAGAGCAGGCGGACTACTGGCCTGCGTTATGGGAGCTCGAAGACAACCTCGGTTCGCTGGACGCTCGAGCCGCCAGCGCCGCCACACAGGCTCGACTCGACCCGGCAGAAGCGGTGTCGGGCACGCTGCGCGCGGCCCTATGGGCGCCCTCCGTCGATGAAGGAGGCGAACGTTTGGCGCGCACCAGAGCCGCATTGAATCACGAGTCTCCGGACCCCCTCCTCGTTGAGCACCTGTTCGAAGCGGCCGGTGGCGCCACCGAGACGGGCGGAGACCTCATGGTCGCCACCGCGCGACAACTGGACCTCCTTCCGTACCTCGAGCGGGCCGCCGCGGCGTACCGCTCGGCCGGCCTTCCGGGTCGGGCGGCCAAGGTGCTCCGAGAGGCCTCCTTGGCGAGCCCAGACGACGAAGCGATTCGGGTACAACGAAAGGACGCCGAGCTCCACGCGTCCGAGTTCGCGCGCCTGGCCGACTCGGCCATGCGGCGCGCGCGCGAGGCCACGGACGACGCAGAGCGGCTCGGCGCGTTTTGCGCCATGGCCGAAGTCGATCGGCTCGCTCGGCGCGACATGCAAAGCGCGCGGCTTTCCTTGCAATCGATCGCCGAGTTGCGCCCAGACCACATCCCCACCGCGCGCGCTCTCGAATGGGACGCGCTGCGCGAGGACGACCCCGAGCGTATCCGGTCGAGCGCACACCGCCTCTCGAAAGCTCTACCCGCCGACTCAGCAGACCGGCTCGCGCGGCACAGACTGGTTCTCGAGCTCCTCAAGTCGGACCCGGACACCACGCAGACCGACGTCGACAGGCTCCTGTGCAGCATCGACGACGCGCTCGAGGCCGACTCGGGCTTGGCGAGACAGGTGCTGGGTGCGACGTACGCAAGGGGAGATTCCCTGCTCGGCTTGCAGGCGCTGATCGCCCTCGCGGCAGCCCTCGATGATGACCTCGGGCGCGGCGCGCTTGCGCTCGACACCGCCGAGGTGCTGCAGCAATTGGGAGATCCGGAGCGGGCGCTTGAAGTCTTGGACGCCGCACCGCGTCACCCGTTGGCGCGCGAGGGGGAAGCCCGCCTACTTCATGGGGCGAAGCGATGGGAGGAAGCAGCCAGCAGCTATCAGGACGCCGCAGGACGCGCGAAGGACGCGCACCGCGCTGCGTCCCTATGGCGGGAAGCTGCCTGCATCTTCGAGGAAGAGCTCGACGATCAGGCGCGCGCCGTCGAGGCGTGGGTCGCCGCGGCCGAATGCGAGCTCACCTACCTCGACGTCTACCGGCGCCTCGCCGGCCTCTACCGCCGCCAGGGTCAGCTCGACTCGCTGGCCGCTCTCACGGCCGCCCGCATCGATGCGGGCGCCGACACCCCGACGCTCGTGGGACTCCTGCTCGAGCAGGCTCGCCAGCGCCGTGAACGCGGTGACGTTCAGGGCGTCACCGACGCGTTGGACGAATGCCTGGAGCTCGACCCCCATCACTTCGCGGCGCTTCAAGAGCTCGTGGACACCCACCGTACCGCGGAGAACTGGCAAGGCGCCGCCGAGGCACTGATTCGCATCGCGCGCTTGAACCGCAGCACCGATGAACAGATTTGGGCATTTTCGCAGCTCGCGGAGACGTACGACCTGCATCTGCAGGACCTTCCGCGCGCCGAAGCCTCCTTGCGGCAGGTGGCAAAGCTCGCGCCCACACATATCCAAACACTGGACCGCCTCGCATCCGTACTGAGCCGCCAGGGCAAGGCTCCCGAAGCCGCGAGGCTGCTCGAGGAGCTCGTTCGGCGAGCCGACGGCAGCGCCGCGGACCGCGACTATCGCATTCGACTCGCGAGAGCTGTCGAGTCGGCCGGACAAGCACGGCAGGCCGAGCTGATGCTCGAAAGTCTTCGGGTCGAGCAGCCCACAGAGCCCGACGTGATCCTCGCAGTCGCGGACTACTACCAACGCCAGGGCGCCGGCCCCGCCGAGGCGATGCACTTGAACCGCGCAGCCAGTGACCTGCGGACTGCCATCGATTCGAATCCCGGCGACGAAGGCCTGTGGACGACGCTTGTGCGGGTGCTCAAACGGCGACTCGGTGCTGGCCCCGCTTCGTGCGCCGCCAGTGCAGCCATTGCCGTGGGCCATCCAGCCTCACTCTTCGAAGGCGACGCCACTCCGCGCGGCGAAGCCTTCGGCGAAGCCAAGGTCCCATTGTCGAGTGTCGTCGACGCCATCGTGGCGCCACCCGGTCTGCCGCAAACAGTCCGGCGTCTCTTTTCGCTATGTGAGCACTCGTTCGACAAAGTGTTGCCCTTCGACACCAGCGCGTGGCGCATTCGCCGACCATCGGGGCCGCACAGGGGACTGGTCGAAGAAGCCGGCGCCGTCGCCGAAGCCATGGGCATCAGCGAGCCACGCTTGAGAGTGACGCCTGTCGCCCCCGCCGCTTGCATGCCCATCGCCGGCGACCCTCCAACGATCGTGGTCGGAGGGACACTTCACGAAGCGACCACTCCACGGGAACGGGTGTTCCTGTTCGCACGGGCGCTGAAAGTCGCGAGTAACCATCTTGCACCCGCCCTGCGCGCCCGACCGGAGGACCTCGATGCGGCTTTGCTCGCTCTGCTACAAGGTCACGCGGCGAGCCGCGAACAGCAACCCGAATCTCGACAGTTGCAGGACCTGCGCAAGAAGCTGCTGAAGGCCGTGCCCCGGCGCTGGCGGGATGAGGTCGAGAGCTTGGTGCTCGAATTGCAGGGGAACAGGGGATTTTCCACGCGGGCCGTTCCATTCGCCATCTCGGAGCTCGGCGATCGCGCAGCCCTGACCCTAACGGGGGACGTTCCCTCTGCCGTCAACGCGCTCCTCAAGATCGCCGGGCACGACGTGCCTCAGAGCGACGCCGGCCGCCTTCGCGCGATCCGGGAGACTCCCGAGGCGTGGACGATGGTTCGTTTTGCGATTAGCGACGCACATTTTGAAGCCCGGGCCCAAGCTGGTGTAGATCCCTAAAGCGATGCGGATGGGTTTCATCGGTCCTGCCAAATCGGACGCGGGCGCTCTCGAGCAGGCCGCCAAGCTGCTCGTGTGCGACCTGGAGGTCGACGCGGTCATCTATCTCGGCGAAGACGAGGCACTTCGGGACTTCGTCGCTGCGCACGAGTCCGGGGAGGACGCCCAGATGATCGAGCGTCGAGTCGCCGAGGTGGCGGCCACCGGCTCCGCGGAAGACATCGAAGAGGTTCTTCGAATGCTCCGGGGCGCGCGCTACCTCGCCAAACTGGGGGTCGCGCCACCGGCGCCGCGGCGTGCGATGGAAATGCTCGACGATCGCATCGTCCTCATCGTGCGGAACAAAGCCACCATTGGCGAAGAGGACGTCATCAACTCCAACGTCGTGGTCTACGGCGATGCGACGACGCTGATGTTCAAACGTTTTGGGCCACGGTGCTTCTTCAGTCCAGGACCTCTCGATGCCGGGCACGTCGGCCTTCTCGACGACCGATCGGAAAGAGGCGGGGTCGTGTTGCAGGCGATCGACCTCGGCGGAGAGGTCTCGTGGAGCGAGCCGATCCAAGGCCGCGGCGCCAAGGTGATGGTGGCGCCGTGACGGCACGCCGGGTCGCAATCTATGGAGGAAGCTTCGACCCGCCCCATTTGGGGCACGTGCTATCCGTCGCCTGGACGCTTTCGGCTACCGAGGTCGATGCTGTCTGGGTCGTCCCAACCTGGAAGCATGCATTCGACAAGGAGCACTGCGCGGCGTTCGAACAGCGCATGTCGATGTGCAAGCTCGCATTCTCCATTTTTCAAGCCGTCGAGATCTCCGACATCGAGCAGCGCCTTGGAGGCACCAGCAGGACGCTACATACCCTCCGCACCCTCGTGAACGAGCATTCCGACACAGCGTTCCGGCTCCTCATCGGCGCCGACGTCCTGCCGACGACCGATCGATGGCACCGGTGGGACGAGGTCGTGAAGATCGCGCCCCCACTCGTGGTGGGTCGACAGGGCTCTGCGCTGCCGGAGGGTTGCCCCATCTCGATTCCCAATATCAACTCGACCGAGCTTCGCTCAGGGCTCGCAAGCGCACGCGACCTGACCGGTCTCGTGCCGGACTCCGTCATCGAGCACATCCGATCGCAGGGGCTATACCAAGGCCAGGGATGAACATCCTCATCATCGGGCGCGGACGGGTCGGACGCGCGCTTCATCGTTCCCTCAAGTCGCACGAGCAGCACGCCGTGATTGCGGCCGGTCGTCGCTGGAAGTCTTCGAGTGTGCAGCGCGCCGACGCAGTCGTCCTCGCGGTCCCGGACGAGGCGATCGAAACAGTCGCCGAGAGGGTGGCCCCGGACCTGAGTCCCAGTGCAACGGTGCTGCACTGCGCCGGCGCCCGAGGAACCGGGGATCTCGTGTCTTGTGAGAGGCGTGGTGCCGCCGTGGGCGTCATGCACCCCCTGGTTTCGTTCCCGAGCAAGCGCAGCAACCCCAGTCTTCGAGGCACCACCTTTACCGTGAGCGGCTCCCGGCGCGCAGTCGCGACGAGCAGGCGCCTCGCGCACGCGTGCGACGCGCGCATCATCGTCGCTCGGACCGGCGACGGGAGCTACCATGCCGCCGCCGCGCTCGTCGCAAATGGCGCTGCGGCGCTGGCGTTCGTGTCGGTCGGCGTGCTCGAACGACTCGGATTCGACAAGCGCGCTGCCGAGCGAGCGATTGGCGGCCTGCTCAAGAGCGTGGGCGAGAACGTCCAGAGTCTAGGTGTGCCCGGCGCCCTCACGGGGCCGATCGCACGCGGTGACACCGAAGCGGTGGTGAACCACCGACACGCGCTCCGACGTGTTGGCCGCGATGCGCTCTCCGCCTACGATGCCGTCGTTCCCGTCATCGTCAAATGCGCGCGGGCCGCGGGCTTGTCGCGGGCGAAGGCATCGAAGATCGTTGGCGCGACGAGGGAGTAAACCCGGACGTCACTCGGCGGCTTCGACCGACCCTTCGAGCGGCTCGAAGCGAACGCCGTCTGCATCGCCCACTGCGAGGATGCGATCCCCTCGTTGGAAGTCGCCGCCAAGAATCGCAGCCGCCAACGGGGCCTCGACCATGCGCCCGATCGCGCGACGCATCGGGCGTGCGCCGAGCTCTGCGTCGTATCCGCCAAGCGTGAGGAGCGTATCGATGGCGCTGGCATCGATGCTGAGCTCGACTCCCTGTCGCTCGCGGAGCTGCCGTACCACACCCGCAACCATCCGGCCGGCGATTTCACGGACCTCGTCACGACTGAGTGGGCCGAAGAACAACGGCTCGTCGATGCGGTTCCAAAGCTCGGGCGGAAGCGCGCGACGCGCAGCTTCCATGGCTGCCGAAAAGCCCTCGTCCGATCCCCCCGAGGCGCCGCGGAAACCAATCGACCCCGAACCGCGCTGAGAGTGCTCCGCCCCGAGGTTGGAAGTCATGACGACAATGGTGTGTGTGCAATCGACGGTTCGGCCCTTGCCGTCGGTCAGGCGGCCATCTTCGAGGAGCGGGAGCAGCGACTGGAGCACGTCCATGTGGGCCTTTTCGATCTCGTCGAGCAAGACGAGCTGGTAGGGCCTATGGCGTATCGCCTCGGTGAGCATACCGCCGGTCTCGTGGCCGATGTAGCCAGGAGGGGCACCGATCAACTTGGCCACAGCGTGAGACTCGCTGAGCTCGCTCATGTCAACACGAGTCATCGGGCACCCCATGAAGAAAAGCTCGTTCAAGGCGCGTGCGGTTTCGGTCTTTCCAACGCCCGTCGGGCCAAGGAACAAGAACGTGGCAAGCGGTCGCTGCCCGTGGAAACCGGCAGCTCCTTTACGAAGCGCATCAGAGACCCGGGTCATGACGTCGACGTGACCGACGACGTGCTCCGCGAGGTGCTGCTCGAGCTCGAGGAGCTTCTGCGAATCGGTCACCAACAGCCGCTCGACCGGAACGCGCGCCTTCTCTGCGACGACCTGCGCCACGGCTTCGCGATCGACGACTGAGCCACCCCGCCGACGCGTTCGTGCGCCCGCCAAATCTAGGAGACCGATCGCCTTGTCGGGAAGTGTCTGCTCGGACATGTACCGCACCGAGAGCTCGACCGCGGACTCGACCGCCGCCGGTTCGTACGCGATGCCGTGGTGAACCTCGTAGCGAGGCGCGATCCCGCGCAGAATCTCGATTGCGTCCTCGGGAGCAGGCTCTTCGACGTGAATTGGCGAGAAGCGACGCGCGAGGGCCGCGTCTCGCTCGACGTACTTGCGGTACTCGACATCGGTGGTCGCGCCGATGCACGGTAGCTCACCGCGCGCCAGCGACGCCTTGAGCTCATGCGCGAGATCGTCCGGCGCGTCTCCTCCGATGAACAGCGTGTGCACCTCATCGAGGAAGAGCACGATCTTGCCGTTCGCCCGCTTCACCTCGAACTGTAACTGCCGCATCCGCTCTGAAAGCGCGCCGCGCACCCCCGTACCCGAAACCAACGCCCCGGCGGAAAGCTCGACGAGGATCGTGCCCTCGAGCCCACGCACCCCTTGGCCGCCTTGCGCCAATCTTCGCGCGAGTCCTTCGACGATCGCGGTCTTCCCCACGCCCGGCGGCCCCACGAGAATCGGATTGTTCGAGCGCCTGCGGGCCAACACGTCGAGGAGTCGCTCGATCTCGTCGTCACGACCGATCACCTCATCGATATGCCCCAGCGAAGCCATCTCCGTCAGGTTGCGTCCGAGCTTGGCAAGCATCGGATACTTGCCGGCATCGAGAGCGAACGGCGACGACGACGGAACGATCAGCTCGTCCTCGGGCACCTCGATCGGCGCCTCGATCGGCGCTTCGGTCGGCGCTTCGATCATGGGCTCATCTTTTGGTTTCTCGACACGCAGCTCGATCAGCGGCGCCGGCTCTAGCGCTCGGCGCGCGGACGGACGTGAGGGCTTCGCCTCGGGCCTGGCCCCGAGCGACGCGGCGGGTCGAATGTACGTAGAGGTTGGCGCCGTGTGCGGATCTTCGGGCTGAAGGGCACTCTGCACCGCCCCTTGGACGCTCCGGGAGCCCGCGCCGATCAGTTCGAGGCTGCGATGGGCAGCGCTCCGGGAATCGCGCACGATGGCGAGGAGCAGGTGCGCCGGGAGCACCTCCGCAGCCCCGGTGGCCTTGGCAAGCCGATAAGCGCGCTCCACGGCTCGCTCGAGCGCGCTCGTCGGTTCCAAGTCCACCACGCGAAGCGCGCTCAGGAGATCGCTCTCCCTCACCCCGAGCTCGGATAGGAGCTTCCCCATCGGGCCCGCGGCCTGCAGCATGACGAGCAACAGATAGGCCGTAGACGGGGTTTGCGCGCGCCTCTGCGCCTCGCGCTGCGCGCGCGCGACCAGTCCTTTGACACCCCCACCGACCGTCGTCATCGAGCTCCGTTCCTGGGTCGGAGTTAGCGGTCACCGCCTTGGGGCACAACTTTTCGGCGGGCGCCAAGGCGACGGGGAGTCGAAATCCTACATTTGACCACCTTATCACCCTGTCACTGTAAAGTTCCAGTTGATAAGCTGATCCTGGACCACAACCCAGGAGCAAGCTGTGAATCTACGCCTCGCACTCGTCGCAACCACCTTGGCAGCGATCGTTTCGTCGGTGACCCCTTGGCAGGGCGCCGACGCCTCACAGGGCCTCAAGGCGCGGATCTATCTCACACAAAAAGGGGTTCCCCGCTCACTCTCCGAGACGGGTGTCATTCGCTTCGCTCAGTCGCACAAGGCCACGCGCCTTCGCGAAACCAGCGATGTCCCGATCGAGGACCGGCAGTGGCGGGCGACCCTCGTGGCCAACTTCAACAGGCCGGTGGGCGACTCCGAGTTCGAGGTCCTGTTCTACGACATTCAGACCGCCGAACGAAGGTTCATCGCCCCGACGATGACGGTGTTCCTCAGCGATCGGAATCAGCGCACGATCGTCCACAAGCTGCGGCTCAATCGCCCTCAGTTCGAGCCCAATCGGCGCCTCGAGATGGTGGTCACGGTCCGGCGGCAAGAGGTCGGTCGTTACCGCTTTCAAATTCTCGGGGACAGAGTACAACACAGCGGCGAAGTCACCTTCTCGGATGACGAAGCCCGCTGAGTAGTGCCAAGCCTCAATGATGTCACCAAGAGGGCCCACAAGGGCTCCCTCGACCCGGTTTACGTTCTGGTCGGAACGGAGCGCCTCCTCATCGAGCGCACGGTCGAAACGGTGCGCAAGGCGGTCGACTCGATGGGCGCGCCCGGTTTCAACATCGACGTGTTCGACGGCAAAGGCCTCGACGCCGGACGCGTGATCTCGGCGGCGCGCACGCTCCCCATGATGGCGGATACACGCCTGGTACTGCTGCGCCACGTCGATGCGATGACGCCCACCGAACAGACGAATCTCGCGCAATACCTGAGCGATCCCTGCGATTCCACGTGCTTGCTCGTCACTGCGACCAAGCTCGACGGTCGCGCCAAGCTTTCCAAAGCAGCGAAGAAGGCGGGCGTTCTCATCGAAGCCAAGCCGCTTCGCGGACGCGAGCTGCGGGAGTTCATCCGCGCAGAAGCCACCGCACGAGAGCACAATATCGCGCCGCAAGCGATCGAGGCGCTACTCGACGCTGTGGGTGACGATCTCGCCGCGATCGACGACGCTGTGGAACGGCTGTCGCTATTCGTCGGCGCTGGGCAGCGCATCGACGCTGACGCCGTGATGATGTGCGTGACGCGCATCCGCGTAGAATCGATTTGGAGCCTGGTCGATGCCATCGGGCTCAAGGACCGCCGCAAGGGCATCGCCGCCGCGCAATCGCTCCTCGACGATCGCGAGCCACCGCTCCGGCTGCTCGCCATGGTGGCGCGACAGCTGCGAATCGTCGCCCGCATGCGCGAAGCACTGTCCGATGGCCTGCGCCCCCAAGACGCCGCAAAACGTGCTGGCGCTCCACCGTTCAAGGCCGGCGACCTCACCGAGTCGGCCCGCCGGTTCACCGCGGCCAGTCTCGGAGACGCGTTCATGCTCATCGCGGAAACCGATCGTGCGCTCAAAGGCAGCAAACGCCCGCCGGACGTGATCCTGCAGGACGCCGTGCTCCGGCTCTGCGCGGACGATCGCGGACAGCTCTAGAGCGCGTTGACCTGGCGGGTCAGCCTGGAAATGTAGCGCGAGCCGGTCTTGCGGTGGAAAATGCCCTTCGAAACCGCCCCGTCGATTCGGGTCACGGCTTCGATGAGCGCCTTCTTCGCGGAGGCGGAATCGCCCGCCTCGACGGCGGCGCGGACGCGCTTGACACAGGTGCGCACGTAGGTGCTGATGTGCCGATTGCGCGCGGTGCGCTTGACTGTCTGACGGACTCGCTTTTTTGCTGAAGCGTGGTTGGCCACTCTGATATCCTCCCCGTAGGGACGCGGGTGGTAGCCCTGCCCGGGAGAGCTGTCAAGCCGGTCACAAGAACCTTGCCAGTCTCGCTCCCAACAGGCATACACGCTCGTGTCTCGACGCCAGGAAACGCTGAATTGGCTTGCTAGGCTCGTGACCGAGCGATGGAAGCTCGTGGTTTGGGGCTCGGTTCTGGTGACCCTCGCGTTTGCGACCCAGATCCCCAAACTGACCGCCGATCCGAACCCGGAAAGCCTCCTTTCCTCCTTCGAGGGTGAGGAATACGCGCTCCTGCAACAGCACTTCGAGGAGTGGTTCGGCAAGCGGCGCACCGCGGTTCTCATCCTGGTCGAGGCAGAGGACGTCCTGTCCCGGCAAACGCTCCAACAAATTCACGATGTCTCGCTCTACTTCGCCGAGAGACCCTGGGTGGAGAGGGTCGTTGGGATCACGACGCTCAGCATTCCGCGGCGAGTCAAAGGGGCCACAGGCGACGTCGATCCTGGGGACCTCGGGGGACTCGAAGAAGTCGGCGGGCCGGACGACGCAGGTGACCTCGATGACCTCGATGACCTCGATGACCTGGACGCCCTCGATGATGCCGAAGACGAGACCGACGCCCAGGGCGATCTCGAGGATGATGTGTTCAACGCCCTCCTCGACATCATCGAAAGCGATCCCGATCGCTTCCCGGGCGGCATCGCCGAGGTAGGCCCCGCTCTTTCCGCGGAGCTCCGGACGAAGCCGATCGTCGAGGGCACCGAGGTGACGGAAGAAGAGGCCGCCGAGCTCGCCAAGGCGATCGCCGGCAATCCACTCCTGCTGGGTCGGCTGATCGACGAGGACCACACCGTGGCTGGCATTGCCCTTCAGCTACCCGAGCTCGGGCCACGCGAGATGGGCCGGGCGATGGACGAGCTCCGCGAGGGGTTGGACCGCCCCGAGTTCGAAGGCATCAAAGTGCACGTGGGCGGCCTACCCTACCTCCGCAGCGTCATCGTGAGCAAGATGCGCTCCGACAATCTGCGCCTCATTCCACTGACCGTCTTGGTTTGTTTGCTCCTGCTGACCTTGTCGTTCCGCTGGGCGCCGGGTGTCCTGCTTCCGCTTGGGGCAGTGGGAATCACCGCGATCGTGGTGGTCGGGGGCATGGGGCTCGTCGGCGAACCCATGAACATCCTCAACAACGTCATCGTGCCCTTGCTGATCATCATAGGCATCAGCGATGCGACCCATTTAATTCAGCGCTATCGCGATGAGGTGTGCGCCGATGAAGACGGCGACCTCGCTGCGGCCGGGAGACGCACCGTAACCGCGCTCGCGGTGGCCGTCATGCTCACCTCAGCTACGACGGCGGCCGGTCTGGCGTCGCTCGTCGTGTCGAAGACAGTGATGCTGCGACACTTCGGAATCGTCTCCGCCCTCGGCGTGATGATCTCGTACGTCGTCATCATCACGTTCGTCCCAGCGATTCTCACCCGGTCCAGTCCGCCCAAGCGCGAAGAGGTCCGCCGAGAACGCACGAGCATGTTCACCACCGTGACGAACACCCTGGTGGAGCGACTGCTTCGGTGGCGCTGGGCCGTACTGGTCGCGACCGCTCTGTTCACGCTGGGCGCAGGCTATGTCGCTAGCCAAATCACGGTCGACCATGCGCTGCTCGATCAGTTCGATGAAAGCGACCCGGTCTATACCACCACGCTCCTCCTCGAAGAGAAGCTTGCGGGTGTCCGGCCGCTCGAGGTCGTGCTGGTCAGCACCGAAGAGGACCACTTCATGGATCCCGAAGTGGTGCAAAGCATCCAGAGAATCCGGAACTGGGCGTCCCTTCGCCCGGAGATCATTCGCACGTCGAGTTACGGCGACATGCTGCGCGAATCGTACGCACTGCTCGCCGACGATCCGAGCGTTCGGTCGGAGAGCTTCAAGAGTGCCAAGCAGGTCAAGGGCCTCGTCACCATGATGAACCAGCGCAAACCCAGCCCGCTGGGCGATTGGCTCACCGAAGATGGTCAGAAGGCGCGCGTCCAGTTCAAGCTCAGAGACGTCGGCGCGCAGGCCACCATCCGGTTCCTCGACACCCTCGAAGGGATCATCGAGTTAGAGTTCGGGGACGACGAGACAGTGTCGGTGGCATTCACGGGAGATGCCTATTCGGGCTCGCGAGGGCAAGCCGCCGTCGTAAACGATCTGCTCGGAAGCCTGTTTGTCGCCGTTCTCGTCATCTTCCTGCTCCTGGCTTTCTTCTTCCGTAGCATTCGGCTGGGGCTACTGAGTATCCCGCCCAACTTGATCCCTTTGGTCGTTACGATGGCCTACATGGTTTGGCGCGAGATTCCGCTGAACGTCTCCACGGTCATCATTTTTTCGATCAGTCTCGGCCTCGCGGTCAACGGCACCATTCACGTGCTCGCGCGTTTCCGAGAGGAGATGCACACCGGGATCGGCCGCGAAGCCGCGTTGATTCGCGCCGCGCAAGGCACCGGGCGGGCGATCGTGATCTCGTGTGTGACGCTGATGGCCGGCTTTAGCGTGTTGCTGCTGAGCTCCTTCGTCCCCGTTCGGAACTTTGGCGAGCTGATCGCCGTCACGATCGGTGGTTGCCTGGTGGCAACGATGATCGTTCTGCCGCCGCTCCTTCGCGTGGCTGGCGGAGATGGCGGGGTGCCGGACTCGAGCGACTAGCCCGCGATGCGGTCGATCAGGGCGGACGCGAACTCTTCGGTCCCGAGTTGTCCGCCGAGGTCTCGGGTCTTGTGCCCGTCGGACAACGCCCGATTGTACGCATCCCGGATGCGACCGGCCGCCGCGCGGCAACTCTCGTCTCCTCGGGTATCGGCGATGTGATTCAGCATCATCACCCCCGACATGATGAGCGCTAGGGGGTTCGCGACGCCCTTACCCGCGATGTCAGGCGCGGATCCGTGCACCGCTTCGAACACCGCGCAATCCGTGCCGATGTTCGCGCCCGGAACGACGCCGAGGCCACCCACAAACCCCGCGCAAAGGTCGCTGAGAACATCGCCGTAGAGGTTCTCTAGCAAGAGCACATCAAACTGTGTTGGGTCCTGCACGAGTTTCATGCAGCCGGCATCGATGATGACTTCCTCGTACTCGATGTCGGTGAAGCCCTCGGCCTCTCGAACGGAGCGCGCACATCGGATGAACATCCCATCCGTCAGCTTCATGATGTTGGCCTTGTGCATGACGGTGACCTTCTTGCGGCCGCGATCGCGGGCGTACTGAAAGGCCCAGCGGCCGATACGCGTCGACGCGAGCTCGGTGGCGACTTTGAGACTCGTCACGACGCCCTGAGTGATCTCGTTCTCGATGCCGCTGTAGAGCCCCTCCGTGTTTTCACGAATCACGACCAAGTCGACACCCTGATACCGGGTCTGAATCCCCGGCAGGTTCCGGACGGGCCGAACGGCGGCGTAGAGGTCGAGCCGCTTTCGCAGCTGCACGTTGACCGATGTGAAACCGTCGCCGATGGGCGTCGTGCACGGCCCCTTGAGCGCAATGCCTCGCTCTCGCACGGCATCGAGGGTCTGCTCGGGGAGCACCTCGCCCAGGGTCTCGAGCGCGGCAACCCCCGCGTGATGCTCTACCCATTCTAGCGGGGCCTGCGCTGCTTCGAGGACACGAACCGTGGCGGCGGCGACCTCCGGGCCGATGCCGTCGCCCGGAATGAGCACGATTTGATGCGTTGTCATTGCCGACTCCCGGCCCAAGACTAGCGCTTGCCAACCGAACGCCAATGCGCTTCAAGAGGAAACATGCCGGAAAATGACTCGGTCACGCGGGCGATGACCAATGACGGCGCTTTTCGCATCGTCGCCACTCGAACCACCAACACCGCCCAAAAGGTGGTCGCCGCACAGAATCTCAACGGACCGGTCGCGCACGACCTGGCGGACCTGGTCACCACCTCGGTTCTCTATCGGGAGACGATGGCTCCCACTCTACGCGTCCAGTGCATCGTGCGACTCGAGGAAGGCGCCGGCCAGCTCGTCGCTGACTCACATCCGGATGGATCGACTCGCGGGCTAGCGCAGCCGGGCCCGAGCGGCGTCCAACCCGATATCCGCCAAACCCGAGCGACGCTCGAAATGATGCGGACGCTCCCGAACTCCGAGCTACACCGCGGCGTGGTCGAGGTGCCCGAGGGCGGGAATCTTTCGGACGCCTTCATGCGTTACATGCAGTTATCGGAGCAAATCGTCTCGATGATTGCGTTGGGTTCGGTGGTCGAGGGAGACAACCCCACGGCGGGTGGCTACGTGGTGCAGGTCCTGCCCGAGGCTGCCGAGGCGGAGACCGCCATGGCAACGATGACCCGTCGTCTCGAAGACTTCGTCGAGATTCGAGAACGTCTCCAGGAGTCCGACGGCTCGCCGTCCCAACTGATCGAGCAGATCTTCGAAGGCATGCCGTTCACCTGGTTACAAACCAGCGACATTCGTTTCGACTGTCAGTGCAGCGAGCTCCGTGTGATGACGACGCTCAGCGTGCTCCCACGCTCGGAGGTCCAAGAGCTCGTCGACGAAGGAGAACCCCTGAGCATCGGCTGCGACTATTGCGGCACCTCATACACGATAGAAATCGCTCAACTGCAGGGGCTATTGAGCCCGAGCTGATCGGCCCTCCTTTCTTGCCGGGATCGGCGCCTCGTGCGCATCCTTCCGCCGATGTCCACGAAGCCAGCTAAGACCTCCGGCGGTGAGATCGTTCGCCGCGCCGGTGTGGTGGCTACGGGCACCCTGACGTCACGAATTCTCGGCGCGGTTCGGGATGCCGTCGTTGCGGCTGTGTTTGCCCTCGGGGCTACCGATGCGTTCTGGCTCGCATTCACCATCCCGAACGCTCTGCGCGTGCTGCTAGGCGAAGGCGCGGTCTCGGCGGCCTTTGTCCCCGTGTTCACGGAGGTGCGCGAACGCGAAGGCATGGCGCGCGCCAAGGAGTTTTACCGGAATCTCGTCGGTGCGATGGCCGTGGTTCTGCTGGTGGTCACTGTCGCCGGGGTCGCGGGCGCCCCCTGGCTCGTCAAAGGGTACGCGTGGGGCTTTCAGCGCGACGAAGCATTGTTTGAAACCACGGTTGCTCTCACGCGTCTCCTGTTTCCGTACATCTTCCTGATGGGGATCTCGGCCCTCATGATGGGCGCTTTGTACGCGAGCAAGCGGTTTGCAGCACCGGCCTTCGCTCCGATGTGGCTCAACATCTGCCTCATCGGGGCTGCCCTGCTTCTTGCTCCGATGTTCGTCGAGTTCGGTTGGCCCGCAATCTTCGCGCTCGCGATCGGCGCCCTTCTCGGCGGAGCTCTACAGATCGTCGCGCAGCTCCCGTCGCTCGCCAAAGAGAAGCTGATTATCCGGCCACGCGTCGGTTTCCGCGACATCTACGTGCGCAAGTGCGCCCGACTCATGGTGCCGTTGATGGCGGGGCTCGGCGTCTATCAGCTCAACGTGCTCCTCTCGCGGCTCTTCGCATCCTTTCTGCCCACCGGGAGCGTGAGCTACCTCTACTACGGTCAGCGGCTGGCCGAGATTCCGCAGGGGATGTTTGCGCTGGCGATCGCCTCCGCCGCCCTTCCCTCCTTGAGTGATGCCGTGGCCAAGGGCGACGAAGAGGAAGCCAAGCGCCTCTTCCGCCACGCGCTTCGGCTTTCACTGTTTGTCGCAGTGCCAGCGACGGTCGCTTTGGTAGTGCTCGCGGAGCCGGCGGCGACAGTGTTCTTCGGGCGCGGGCACTACGACGCCGCCGCGATCCATGAAACCACACGCTCGTTGGTGTGGCAGGCGTCCGGCATTTGGGCAGTCGCGTCGGTGCGCACCATCGTGCCCATGTTCCACGCGCACAACGACACGCGAACCCCGGTCATCGCGAGCGCCTTCAACCTCGTCGTCTTCGTCGGCCTCAGCCTCGCTCTGATGGGTCCGATGCAGCACGCCGGCCTTGCTGCGGCGACGACTGCCGCCGCAGTGACCCAGCTGGTTGCGCTGCTGTGGCTCCTTCGGAAAAGGTCCGGCGATCTCGGCATGGCTGAAGTTCGCTCGAGCGCCCTTCGCGTATTGGTCGCCAGCGGCGTGATGGGCGGAGTCGTCTGGGCTGGCGCCCGTTTCGGACATTGGGAGAAGGGCGGCAACGATCCCCGTAACCTGGCCGTATTCGCTGTGACCGTGCTGGTCGGGCTCGGGACGTACCTCGCGGTGGCCGCGGCCCTCGGGTCACCCGAGCTTCGAGACCTCCGGGCGGCCATTCAGCGCCGCGTGCGTGCGTGAGCGGCCAGGGGCGCTACAACGGCCCCGATGAACGTGCTCGACGCAGAATTTGTCGCGGGAGCGACCGTGCTCGGACAACTGCCGGCGCCGACTTTCGCCGAAGTCGCGTTCGCCGGCCGGTCGAACGTTGGCAAGTCGAGCCTCATCAACAACCTCGTCCAACGCAAGAAGCTCGTACGAACGAGCAGCGCCCCGGGCTGCACGCGCGCGATCAATATCTTCCGGGTGCGTCTCCGGACCCAAGACGAACAAGCAGACGAGGCGCACCTCGACCTCGTGGACTTGCCCGGGTACGGCTACGCGCAACGGAGCAAAGCCGAGCGCAAGTCGTGGGGACCGTTGATCGAAGGATTCCTCAGTGAGCGAGCAGGGCTGCGGGGCGCGGTGGTCATCGTCGACATTCGGCGCGGCGTGCAGGACGATGACCTTCAGCTCCTCGAGTTCCTCGAAAGTGTCGACGTCACACCGATTCTGGTGGCCACCAAAATAGACAAACTCGCCTCGAACAAGCGCAAGCCGGCGATCGCCGCCCTCAAACGGGACATCAAGCGCCCCGTCATTCCCTACAGCGCAGTTCTCGGCGATGGCCGGGACGCGCTTTGGCAGCGGATCTTGTCGGTGAGCGGTATCGACCGCGTGGATCAACCGCCACAGCCCTGAGCCTCTACTCGTCGAGGTCGAGTTGCAGGCCCTGTCCTGGGTCGCGCAGATGCAGGTTCGACGGATCGCCAAGCATCAAGGCCGGCTCGCCTGAAGCCGGCTGCGGCGAAGCTGGCGTGCTCGGCTCCGACAAATCCAGCGCTTCCGGCCCCATCATCCGCTCTACGAACCGCCGCACGTCGGGGCGTTTGGCAGGCGTCACGAGCTGCAAGGCGGCATCCACGTTCTGCACCGCGGCCTCGTCATCGCCCACGCCTTGTAAGACGCGCGCGGCCTGAAGCCGCAGCTGCCAGTTGTCGGGATCGAGATCGACTGCACGTTTCATACTGGCTGCCGCGGCGGCCGGGTCACTTTGGGCAAGATGGTATTGCGCCCGGACGGCCCAAAGCAGCGGCGCGTCCGGGTTGAGCGCCTCCGCCGCCTCCAGTTCCACCCCGGCTCGTTCCGGCTCACTCAACCCCAAGTAGATCGTCGCCAACACCACATGGGCGTGACCGTAGCGCGGCCACTTTTCGATCACCTCGTCGACGGTGCGATTGGCCTCGCCGAACTGCGCTTCGGCCGCAGCCTGCTGTCCGTTCATCTCGAGCATCCCAGCTTGAGCCAGGTAGAGTTGCACCAAGTTGAGTTGACGCGGCCCGTCGGTGCGGAGTTGAAGCGCCGCCTCAAACTCCTTCACGGCCTCGCTGACTCCGCCGGAGTCGACGAGGATCGTCCCGTTCACCGCGCGCAACGAAGGCGACACCGGATCGAGCAGCAGCCCTGTTTCGACCATCGACAGCGCCTTCACCGCATCTCCCGAGCGCGCGAAGATGCGGTTGGCCTCGGTCCCAATGGCAGCGGCCAAGACCTCGGTGTCCCGAAGCACGCGAACCGACGAAACCGTCACTTCCCCGCGACCTCCCCAGCCGTCGAAGTACCTGGAGGGCTCCGCCGAATCGGCGCCATCGTACACGGCCGTCACGAAGTATCCCAACATGCCCGACGGGTCGGCAGGCGCGCGCGCCCCCTCGAACTCCCAGACCTCTGCGACCATGGCCTTCGTCCCGCGCTCCCGGAGCAGAGCGGTCATGGCCGCCGCCACCTCGAGCGGGTACAGCTTCACCCGGTCCTCGTGCGAGTCCATCAGGGCAAAGGTCTGATCGACGGTGAGCACCTCGCGAGGCAGCGGCCGCGAGAGCGACCATGACGACGACTCGCCGTGCATCCGCGCTGCAATTTCCGCCGCGCCCCCGGGCCACCCGGCGACATCGTCGGGGAGCATCATCATCGGCTCGTACGCGCCCACCCGAATTTGGTCGCGGTCGAGATAGGCCGAAAGCTCACGTGGTTCGAGCGGACGAAGCGGGGGCGTGTCTTGAAGCGTGACCGTCGTAGTCCGGTACACCCCGTAACCAACCCCCGCAGCTACGAGGATTAGCGCAACCATGAGAAGCCACGGGCGACTCGCACTACTCTCGGACGCAACTTCTTTCACGGGCTCGACGCCGCCCCTTCGCATGCACTGAGGGCAACGTGGCCTGTCTCCCGCATCCTCCGGGACGAACTCCTCATCGCAGTGCGCGCAAAAATACTTCGTGGACATTGCGTGCGAGCATACGGCTACGGTGACGACTCGTCGACCGGCGCATCGGGCACAAAGCCACTGCCATGGAGTCGCGCAACGGCGAACCCGCACTGCCTTGCAAGCCCTTCACGCCACTCGCTGTCCCAAAGGGCGATCTCACACTGCATGTCTCCGAAATTGATTTCGAGCTGGGGCTTGGCCTCACCCGGACGCGGGCGCTCTTTGTTGGTGGACTGCAGGGAACAGCAGTCGAGCGCGCGAAGAGTCGCCACCAACGCCGCGTAGTCCTTCTCGGAAACCGTGCGGGCGATGCTCATCATCGTTCCGTCGGGGGCCTTGTTAGTCACCTTCAACTGTCGAGTCGCATCGAGCACCGCGTGCAGACTGTCTCGGTCCGAGCTGCGACTGATCAAGCTCCAAGAGACGACGACCGTATCGGGTGGCACTTTAGGTAACTCCACCTCGAGCCGCCGCTCCTTCCCAGTGCAGCCCCACAGCAGCGCGGTCGCGCAAATCGCCACTTTCCACATCCGGCGCACTAGATCACGGCTGCCACGCAAAGTCCACCACGTGCGCCCACTCCCCTGCACGGCATACTCCCCAACGGATGCCAGAAGACCTCGACTGCCTCGCCTGCGGGGCCTGCTGCCGAACGGGAACCGACGGCCGCATCTTGATTCCACCCGACGACTTGGTGCGCTGGCGGCAGATGGGCCGCGACGACATCGCACAGGGCGTGCAACCAGGGCACTTCGGCATGGTGGCGTTTGCGACGCGAGACGATGGCTCCTGTGTACACCTGGGAACGCCCGAGAGCGTGAACGCCTGCCAAATCTACGAGATTCGGGGAACGACCTGCCGAGAGTTCGAAAAGGGCAGCCCGCAATGCCTAGAGTTCCGC